>CABMDX010000228.1 GCA_902385025.1 uncultured archaeon
ATGCCTGACGGTAAAACAAAGATATTTGTTGCCGTATCTGACGTCGACGCGCTCGTTAAAAAGGGATCGGCAATCGATGATGACGCGCGCCACAACACTACCTCGATCTATACTGCAGCTCAAATATTTCCCATGCTTCCTGAGAAGATTTCCACCAACCTCACATCTCTGAATTTGAACGAGGACCGGCTGGCCATTGTCGTGGAAATGGTGATCGCTACAGACGGATCGCTTCAGGAATCGGATATCTTTCGGGCATATGTTCGCAATCATGCCAAGCTCGCCTATAACAGCACAGCCGCCTGGCTGGAAGGAAAAGGAGCAATGCCAGAGGGGATAGCATTAGTTGACGGATTGGAAGAAAACCTGCGACTGCAGGACAGAGTAGCCCAGGAGATCAAGAATTTCCGGCATCTTCAAGGGGCGTTATGCCTGGAAACCATTGAGGCAAAACCTGTATTCGAAGGAGACTCCATCCTCAGTTTGCAGGTGGAAGAGAGGAATCGAGCCAAAGAAATCATTGAGGACTTTATGATATCGGCAAACGGCGTGACCGTTCGCTATCTTGCAGCCAGAAATTTTCCCTCTATCCGCCGTGTGGTCCGCGTTCCCAAACGATGGGAACGAATTGTAGAGATTGCGGCAGAGCATGCCTTCAAACTTCCTCGAAATCCAAGTTCAAAAAAGCTGGAGATGTTCCTTGCAATGGAAAGAGAGGCGGATCCGCTTCACTTTCCGGATCTGTCTTTGGTAGTGATTAAGCTTCTTGGATCAGGCGAATATATTGCTGAACTTCCAGGAAAGAGAGCCCCTGGCCACTTTGGCCTTGCAGTCAAGGATTATACTCATTCGACTGCTCCCAATCGCAGGTATCCTGATCTTATCACGCAGAGACTGCTGAAGGCCGCAATAGAAGGAAGGCCGACACCTTATAGCATGGATGAGCTGAATCTTCTGGCGGCTCATTGCACTAAACAGGAAGATGCCATAACCAAGATCGAAAGGCAGGGCGGAAACTCAGCGGCCGCGCTCCGGCTAAAATCAAGAATCGGAGAAGAGGGCGATGCGATCGTTACCGGCGCTGCTGCAAAAGGTACCTGGGTCCGGCTCCTCGATATACCAACTGAGGGAATGCTTATAACCGGATTTCAGGGAGTTGATGTAGGCGACCAGATTCGCGTAAAACTGATATCTGTGGATGTTGAACAAGGATTTATCGATTTTGGGAGAGTTGGATATTCATGAGAGCGAATCGTATAACCGTCGTGAGCTTGCATTCTTCGCATGGATGCAGTAGTCGTTATCTATATTAGAGGGTAGCTCTACAGTATAAATAATTTTTATGATGCTCAATGGAGAATGATTATGAAAAAATCAAGGATCTTCAGGCATATGCTGGAGGAACCCGGCATGACTCTGAGGCCCTGCGGCTATGATGCCCTCTCAGCTCTTTTGATTGAAAAGGCTGGATTCAGCCTGTTAGGAACATCAGGATATGCTATTTCCGCATCGACGATCGGACAGCCTGATCTCGGACTGATAAGCTTTGGAGAAATGCTTGAAAGAGCAAGAAATATAATAAACAGCGTTTCAATTCCTGTTGATATTGATGCCGATACGGGATATGGAAATGCTCTGAATGTCTATTGGACAGTTAAAAATTACATATGGATCGATGCAGCAGGCATAAGGATCGAGGACCAAACCTGGCCAAAGCGATGTGGCCACATGAGCGGCAAATCGATCATCTCGAAGGAGGAGATGGTCCAGAAAATTCGAATTGCAGTAAGGGCAAGAAACGAGGAAAATTCTGATTTGGTTATCGGTGCCAGAACTGATGCTAGAGCCCTGGAAGGCTTTGAAAAGACTATTGAACGCGCAGTGGCATATGCAAAGGCAGGTGCTGACTATGTATATGTCGAGTGTCCTCAATCCCTGCAAGAAGTAAAACAGCTAGTTAATGATGTTCAAATACCACTGGCATTTAATTTAATTCCCGGCGGCAAAACCCCTCTTTTCGCCATTTTTGAATTGGAGGATCTCGGGGTGAAGTATCTCTCGATTCCTATGATTTGCATCTATCCGGCAGCGAAAGCGATGCTGGATGCTCTGGCCGCACTAAAGAAAGGTGACCTCGCAAGGGTGGCAGAGCTCGGAATTAATTGGTCTGAATTCAATGAATTAATAGGAGTCCGCAGGTGGAGGCAGATGGAGGAAGAGTTCCGATGAAAGAAAAATATATCTGGATGAAGGAGAAAACGTCCGATTTGGCCAGCATTATGCAATAGAATCGATGCAATTGCTCATAGCTTTTTTTTTATGATGATCAAAAAATGAGGAGATTTCAGCAGCCAGGAGGCTAATGGACTTTACGATGCAGTACGCTATTGGCCTTCCAGTACATCCATGGTCATATCATGATAATATTCTATTCTCCTGGGAACAAATTTTATTATCACATAATCAGGGTTCTCTGGATTTTGAAAATATGGCTCGAGCATAGGATTCCAAAATTTTTTCTTGGTCTCCATATCATCGAGGACCTCGGCATGGCCCTGGATCATCACATATGGATCGCTGAAGTTTTCCCCTGACCAAATAGATACTGAGGCCTCGGGATTTTTCCTGATCTGCTCGACTTTGCGAGAGCTTTTCATCGTGGCCCCAATTAGTGTCAGGTCATCTAAACCGAGCAAGGCTATGAACCTGACAGCCGGCTTGCCATCATGGACTGTGGCCAGAGCAGCCACATGCTCTCCTCCCATGACATTGAAAATATCGCTTTTTAGAGACATAACATATATTTATGGCAGGAACTTATTAATAAATTAGTGGGACATGATCGAACTCTATCACATCAACCGTTAATTAAGCGCCGATTTGCGCAAAAAAGAATGAAAATCAGATCAAAGACATCACTCTTTTGTCAGCTCATAAATATAGAAAGAGATGAACTGATTTACAGAATTGATATCATCTATAGGGCCAATTATGCTGTAATTTATGAGACAATTTATAAGACAATTCATAGATAGCATCAACCTGACGAATGCGAATAAGATGGATCAGCAAAGTTAGAGGATTGAGATTTAATGAATCCTTTTATAAAGATTTCAGGTTGGGTGGAATTGGATGGAGAGAGGCTCCGGGAGAGCGACATAGCAGCTATTCTCACCGCAGACCAGGCCAGGATATCGAGATTAGGCGGCGAGTTCTACTTGGAATGGAACGGCTGCAAAGCACGCGACCACTTTGGGATCATGCCAGGAGGCTGCCCTTCCGGGGCCATTATATGCGAGGGGAGAGAGATCGGAAAAGTGGATCCCAATTACCCGCCCCAGGATATTGGAAAGGCCATTGAGACGGCTGTAAGGCTGAGAAGCGATGAGGGAGTGGTTGCTCTCTCGGGCGGAGTGGACTCAGCCCTGGTTGCCAAGCTGGCCGAGAGAGAATGCGTAGTCGTGGGGATAGAGGGCTCTCATGATCTCCTGCACGCGAGAGAGGTAGCAAAAGATCTGGGCCTGTCGCTTCACGAGGTTCCGATAGATCCGGCATCGATAGAAGTGGCACTGCGCAGTGTTCTCTTGGTAATTCCGAAGATCGATCCCGTGAATGCTTCCATTGCTACTACGCTTTACTTTGTGGCCGAGTGGGCTGGGCATCAAGGATATCGGCGCATACTGGCGGGCCAGGGAGCAGATGAGCTTTTTGGAGGATATGCCCGCTACCTGCAGACTAATGACCTGGCAAGAGATATGGAGAATGATTTCCAGGGCCTGAGCTTGCAGCTTGCCAGAGATCAGGCTGTGGCAAAGCTGCATGGAGCATACTTTTCTCTACCCTACATGGATGCGAGGGTTGTTGCAGCCGCACGGTTGATACCGCCGGAAGAAAAAGTATGCGATGGTGTTCGCAAGCGTCCGCTGCGGGAGGCCGCAAAGAATTATCTTCCACCATCAATTGCCGATTATGAAAAGAAGGCTATGCAATATGGAAGCGGCGTGATGAAAGAGCTGCAAAAGCTGGCTGCGAGAAACGGCTGCAAAAAGTCAATGCAAGACTATCTGCTCCAAATATGCAGCGAAGAGAATCTGGCGATTGCCTATCAGGACCGGATGGATTCTAGTAAAATGGAGTAGAACTCATCTTTGGCCCTGGATTCAATCCAGGGCATGTGCCCGCAGTCTTTTAAGAGAATGAAATGAAAGTCATCCAGGACAGATTGCAGCGGCTCATAGACGCCTATAGCAGGATGTGGGTCCCAGTCTCCGTGAATGGCGAATACAGGGCATCGAATTTTTTTTCCAAGCTTCAAGAGCTCTCCTTCATGCCGAAGCCTGGAGGCCTCACACCATACGCTATGGTAGATTTCTGCATCGCATTGAGCTATAGAGCCAAAAGACCCGAGTCCGCCTTGATTCTGGCATGAACCCATTGGGTCAAAGGAATCAGTTCCTTTGAAAAGCTCACCCATGCGTGCCAGAGCATTGTTTTTCTTATCAGCTTCAATAGAATCATTGTCTTCAAGAA
>CABMDX010000229.1 GCA_902385025.1 uncultured archaeon
AGCCATCGCGCCGTTTGCCTAGTAGCCAGCCGCTGGAAAACGGCAACCCCCAGTTATGAGCCATGAGGCACATGGCGTCCAGTTCGTCCACGTTCTGCCGTGTGATAGTGGTCTTGAGTCCAAGCGGAACGTGGTGTTTGACCAGCGCCTCGATGCCAGCGCAGCAGCGAGCGTAACTGCCCTTGATACCGGTGACTGCTTCATACGTATCGGCGGTGGCACCGTAGAGCGTGATTTCGGTGCGGCTGGGTGGGGCCTCTGCTAAGCGCCCTGCAATTTCATCGGTAATCAGCGTGCCGTTAGTGAACAGGGTGATGATGAAGCCTAGCTGCGTAAGCTCAGAGTAAATCTCGAAAAAGTCAGGGCGCAGAAAAACCTCTCCGCCGGTAAGGAGCAAAAAAACCATGCCGCTGTCCCGCGCCTGTCGTGCCAGTTCCAGCCACGCGGTTGCAGAGAGTTCTTTGGCGCGCCGTGTGGCATCGCCGGGCGCCTGGCAGACGTAGCACATCCGGCAGGCCAAATTGCAGCGCTCGGTCAGTTCAAACGTGCCGCTGATGGGCTGGCGACGGGCCGCAGCGCGGTGCTGCAGTTCGCGCACCAGCGGGCCATAATCGGTGGGCAGTGCGTCGCTTGTTGTGGTCATGGCTCCAGAAGCCCCAACCGGGCAATCTCGTCCACGAAGGTTCGGACATCGGTGCGGGCGCGTTCGAGGGTTACGTTGAACCGTTCCGCCAAGGCAGCGCTCAGTTCGTCAAGGGAGCGCTCTTCGGCCAGCAGTTCCCATGCGCAGTCCGCTGTATCGTTCAGGGTGATAAGGCCGTTCAGGACCATCACCTGCGCGCCGACGGGTACCAGCAGCTTCTCATCTGCTATGTTTACACGGATAAAATCGCTTTTGCGTTTCATTATTGATCCCTCTCGTATCTATCTAATATCCGCAATGCGAGTTGGTCACCAGCCTGTCTGAGAGAATGACTGTGGGACTGAAACTAGCCGTGTCAGCGAGAGAAATATGCAAAAACAAGCATGTTTCTCTTTTTCTCTCTGGCAGTCCTTTATGTGTTTCATGTGACCTCGACCTCGCAAGACCCGCATGAAAATAATAAACCACAACCGAGACCATAGGATTTCACATCACATTTCATTAACCTCTCTTCCAGCTTAAGAGGGACAAAGACCGCTTTGGGCGGCACGTAGGGCGCCTTTTTAATGCACTCGGCGTTTTCAGATCTCTGGTTCTCCATCATTTTTCACCTCCACACAAGAGCAGAAGATATCTCTCCGTACAAATTGGTAAAATCCTTGGGCAAGCAATATTGCCATAAAAGGATTCCAACCAATTTTGCCGTGCTATTTCTGTTTAATTTAATTGTTAATCGTGATTCTTTATCAATGTTTTGATTTCACTGACAGTGCACCTAATGTGCCTTTTAACCCAACTATAGGTACGAAGGAAGGCTTTGGAGTGACCCCTCCGAGTAGACAATGAGTTGAGAAACGTCAGCTCATTGGAGGGAAGTATATGAAAAGGACGAGGCGACGCTACGACCGAGAATTCAAGATATCAGTAGTATCCGAACTTGAGAGTGGCAAACTTGCCGCCGAGCATTGCATCCATTCGAGCCTTCCTTCCCGATAGCGAGAAGAGTTGGCGGGAATCCCGAAAAAGCGTTCCGCGGAAACGGTAATACGTACAAGGATCAGGCCAGGATTGGAGAGCTTGAGGGGCTGCTCGGCCAGGCTCATGCCGAGATCAAGCTCTTAAAAAAGCGGCCCTTCGCTATTCGCAGTGGATAAATCCTGGTTAATATGCATTCAACCGATTGCTAGTAGCACTCTCTGTGCGTCCTCTGTGGATGAAAGTCGTTTGCCACTGATTTTAGGACAAAATAGAGACCAGTAATGCGGGGTACGGGATTCGAACCCGCGAACTCCTGCGAGACAGGATCTTAAGTCCTGCGCCTTTGGCCAGCTTGGCAAACCCCGCTTTTTCGAAAGACCTCATCCGCAATAGTGCATGCTGGATAAATTAGTTTCCCCAAGAAAAGAAAAATTGCGCGGCCATTCTTCTGGCCGCAAGTCCTGCTTATGCGTCTTCCTTTAGGCTGGCGGCATAGCCTGGCTAGCGGTCTTCTCCACATGCAGGCTGCCAATCAGGCTCTCGGTGACATCATCAGGATAGGATGATTTCACATCTACGCTGGTGGTGCCTACAGATACAGGCCCACACTCGCAGCTCTTGCTGTCAAGCCAATAAATGGCGCGGAAGTAACGGGCATCTGCAGGAACAAATGTATTCTGGGGCAACGGCACTCCACTGGCCAGGAATCCCTCATTTCCATCTATGGTCCTATCCTCGACATCAGTGACATTGAAACTATTGAGGAGAATTTCCATGACTGCCAGTTGCTTGTATAATCCCATGGTAGAGTCCTTGGGGCTGTCAAACTCGTCGATGCTTATTATTGCCTTTGTGGTATTATCGGTAAAAATCTGCAAACCATAGATGGTTGCACCCTCAGCCTGCACTGGCTCACTTGTCATCAATTGGTATTGCAGTCCCGTATTCAAATCGAAGGAGACCGTATATGGTCCAAGCGTCGCAGTCTCAGGGGTTGCCATCGCAATGGTCGACAGCATCAGCACTAACCCTAATGCCAAGAACAATTTCATTTAAATTCACTCCACAGTCCGCTTTCGCCCTCATCCTAGAAAAGTCTTCCTTTGATATGTATCTCGTATTATTCCCTTATGAGCATCAGGCTCAAATAAACCCCTCACTCGACTTCATCCTGCATGCAACCATGTATGGAGCCTCAAGATAGTGAGCCTGGAGTCTACACCCTCATCCTCCATCTGGATAGAGCGCAGGAGATCCAGGTGGGCTCTCTGGGCATAGTCGATTTTGCCGCCGGCTATTACTCATATACCGGCTCGGCGCAGGGATCAGGCGGCTTAAAAAGAGTGAATCGACATCTACGAGTCTCGCAGGGCCTCAATAGAACCCGAAAATGGCATATCGATTATCTGCTGCCTTCTGCAAGATTCCTCGGAGCTTTCACCACCAGGACATCGCAGGATCTGGAATGCCACATCGCCTTGATCATAGGTTCAAGGCTTACGCCAGTGAAGGGTTTCGGCTGCACCGATTGCTGCTGCACAAGCCATCTGCATTATTCTCCTGACTTTGACCTCATGCTGGAGGCCGCAGAGCTCGCCCATCAGCAATGCCAGTTAAAGGCATTATTTGCACCTTCTCGGCATCGATGAAAGCAGCAGCAAGCCAAGAAGCGATCAGGCCAGAAAGCAGAGGGGCAAAGTGCGCTCACTCGGACCTCTAACTAGCTTTTTCTTTGATAGTATTGCATTTTAGCGGTGAACAGATTGTAAAATACCACAAAATTAAGTGATCCTTAGAGGGTTCTGATTCCGCGAATACCCTCCGAGGAGGTAGGCTTTGCTGAATACTACTATCATAAGTGAGAAAGAGTACTTTGTAAAAATAAATATTAACTATAACCTATAGCATCTTACGCCCCCCCCAAAAGCCAAAAAAGAATAGCAATGAGGCCCCTGGCCGAAGAATGGCCCGCTCTTCGATATGACTCAGCCAACAGGAATAATGGCAGCCAAAAAATCTGGGGCTCGAACCCAGTTTATATACCATGCCCATCGAGCTATTAATTCAAAATTATGCGATAGAAGTCCTTTCATCCCTGAACATCCGAAATGCATTTATAGATTGAATAATAAAAAAGCCAATGAAGGGAATTGAGTCTCTATTTAATTAGCAGGGATAATCAGCAGCGGTCATAAGATGGATTGACCGAGGGAGAAAAGGGAGTAGTTGATGCGGAGAGGTAGCTTTGGGCGTAGACTACCTCGGGGTGGGCGTGGTCTAAAGGCAAGTCCAGCTATGCTGGGTGCAGCCGTTTTTCTGATTCTCCTAGTTCCAACTATCTTTTATCTCTTCCCTCATGCTCCAACGCTCCAAGCCTCTGTTTCTCCTTCTCCCCTCTCGTCTCCCACTGCAGATAATGACAAAAATGGATATGCGGCAAAAGAAGGCATTGCCTCCGATCCAATTCTGAAAGTGGCATCTGTAGAAGCCTCATTAGAAGCCATGATCAATTCCTCTTCGGACTTCACAGAAGTCCACCTGAAAAATACGGGCTCAGTAGAGCTCCATCATGTGGTAGTCCAGAACCTCGGCAAGACACTCGGAGTTCTCTCAAAGCTCGATCCTGGCGAGAAGAAGATTCTGGCTTTGAGCGGCCAGGTATCGGGATTAAAGGTCCTGGCACTGGACCCCTCCAACCGGGAGATCACGGGAAGAATGCTGCAAGACCCGGCGACAGCCTCTTCCGCCATAGCAATCCCTTCCTCCCAGAATGTCGCGCTCAATACCAAATCAGCTACAAAGGAACCTGTGCTTTGTGCCAGCTCTTCCGAGGGGGCATCCTCGGAGGCTGCCTCTGTATCTCCCACTTCCGCTATAGCTCCATCCGTATCCCCTGCTCCCAAGAAGTCTGCATCATCACCCCTCACCCTTACGATCGCCTCAGATAAATCCGATGGCAGGAAGGGAGAAGTAATCGCTTACCGGTGTACGGCCAAAAACTCGGGAACCGCCGAGCTTTCCAGTGTCCGGCTGTTTTGCGGCGACAAGATGGCCTCCACCATGTTTCTTCCTCCAGGAGAGGAGATAAATCTCGATGGAAGCCTTGTTTTAGAGAATAACACCAGGCTCCTGGCCGGCGTAGATGCAATGGATGCAAATGAGACAGTCTACAGCAATAATAGCACTATGGATATCTGGATGATCTCGCCCGAGATCGAAATGCTGCTCAATGTTCCTGATGAGATACATCGGGGGGAAAAGGTAGCCATTCAGGTTCAGATCAAGAATAATGGCCGCGAAAATCTGAGCAACATCCGGGTCCTGGACGGCTTTGGAGAGATCGGCAGCATGGCTTCTCTTGGCCCAGGCATCTCCAGGTTCCTGCAAAAGGAGAGGGTGATCTCTGAGAGCGTGAGTAGTGAGGTCCAGATATTTGCCCTGGATTCCAGAGGCAAAGATATCTATGCAAGTCAGAGACTGAACATTCGAGTGCGGGCCTCCTCTTTGCAGATCCAGGGTGAGCCTGCCGAGGTCAGAACCTATCCGGGAAAGCCTGCCGAGGTGACGTGGGTCCTCTGCAACACTGGAGAAGAGCCTCTGAAGAACATCACTCTGGACGGGGACGGAAAGAAGTGTGTCTTGAAGGAGCTTCCGGCAGGAAGATCGATGAGGATGGCGGCCATATACAATAAAGTCACCACCTCATTCATAAATGTCACCGCAAAAGGCATAGATAGCGGCGGATTCGCAGTCCAGGCTAATGGCAGCGTGCTCATCAGGACGGTTCAGCCTGGCATCGGCCTGAAGGTCATGCCGCCGGAGATGGAGGTATGCCCGGGAGATACGGCAAAGCTCAGCGTTCTTGTCACCAACACCGGAGATGATGCCTTGAGCGATGTTCAGCTCAGACAGAACGGTTCCACATTAGCCTCGATTGGCCGCCTGGAGTCTGGAGAATTCCGGGTAGTGGAGTCTCTTACGGCAATACCTGCCAGCACAACCCTGCACTTTCAGGCCAGCGGAGTGGACTCTCGCGGCCAGATATGGAGCGACGAGGCAAGCAGCAGGATAAAAGCATCCGTCACATCCCTCAAGATCTTCGTCAGCTCTTCGCCGCCGGTGGTCACTTCAGGGGCCAGCGCTACTCTGACCTGCACTGTGGCCAATACGGGAAGCGTCCCGCTCTATAGCATCTTCATCCTCAGCGAGACGCTGGGGCCCCTTGGAAATATCGATTATGTGTCTCCCAAGCATCAGATGATGGTTTCCATAAAGAGCCCAATCATAGAGAACGTAGATGAAACCATAACTGCAGAGGGATTTACCCAGGATAAGACGCCTGTGACCGGCACCTGCCGCCTGAAGATTGGCCTCCTCTCTACCAACGATAAGGCGCATGTTCCTGAATCTCTGCCTGTCGGAGTGGTTGCGGCAAACCTCAGTTGCGGCAACATGAGCCTGCCTTTCGGCCTGCCAAGTGAAGAGGATTCTATTTCGAGGGTCTCAGGAAAGGTGGCAAATGATGTGGAACGTGTGTCTGTGAAGTCCAATAATATCGTCCTGGATGGATTTGCCAATCTCCTGCGTTATGTGGAGAAGCTTCTGGGCGTGAACAATAATGATATCGTCCCGCAAACCGTTGCCCCACAAGGGCTATCGGAGGGCAGGGAGAGGTCCCTGGATGGAAAGGATTACGAGCTCAGCATAGAGGGTGTAAAGGGCTCGGAGCATGGAGCCATAACCATACTGGATGTGAGCGCCATGCCTTCCCAGCCCGCCGCCGGAGAGCCTGTCAAGGTGACGGTCCATCTGCAGAGCATATCACCAGTAGTATCCGCTTCGGTGAAATATGGCCTATCCGAGCTGCCGCTTACCAAGCAGGATATGCTGGGTGTGGACCGGGTCTACGATTCGCCGATGACTCTGGAGTCAGGCAGCGCATTGGACGGATACTGGAGCAGCACCATTCCTGGACGGGGCGGCGGAGTCTATCTGGTAATGTCCGTCTGGATGACAGACGGCTCTAATAAGGCGGAAGGAGGTCCTTACATGCTCCATTGGAGCACCGTCAACTCTGCACCAGGTATGACCAGGAGCACTGTCATATCTCCTGCCTCTGGCCAGGGCATGCTCTTCATCGAATCCTCCACAGTCAAGGGAAGGGGCGAGGTATCAATCAAAGACACCTTCCAGGGCGCTTCCCTGAACTATAATGAGAAAATGATAGGCAAGGGCTCCATAAATCTGGAGACCCTGCGCTGCATCGATCGCAAGACATCCGTCGACAACTTCACAGAGAAAAAGGATCTGGTCTTCACCGATGGCAACCTCAAGGGACGCCAGACGCTTGAGTCGCCCACTTTCCATGGGGGCATGGGCGCCTCGGTCACGGAGAGGTTCAACTTAAGCCATGTGGATAAGAGCGAGAGCTCAAGCGTGAGCAGCGCCAGCTCCTTCAACAATACACTGGCCTTCAAGTCGGAACAGGCCTTCAATGGAACCTGGAACATCCAGACCAAATATGCCAAATTCTATAAGAAGATCAAGGCCGACCAGCAGTACACCGGTTCCTTCCAGACCCAGAAGGACATAAAGTTCCAGGACGCCGGCCAGAAGTAGAAATTGACGCGGAGTTTCGGGACTAAACATATTGAAATGAAAAATGCTAAAAAAGTTGTGAAAAAGTTCTCTAAATCTTATCCAGAGCCTTGACCACCAGGCCGAATATGCCCTTAATATCGCCCACACCGAGAACGGTTGCGACGAGCCCCTTTTTGTTGTAGTAGTCGATAAGGGGTTGGGTCTGGGCATGGTAGGCATTCAGCCGCTGCTTGACTGTGGCCTCAGTATCGTCAGCCCTCTGGTACAGGTCTGCGCCGCAGGCATCGCACTTTCCTTCGATCTTGGGCTTATTGAACTGCACATGGTAGGTGGCACCGCACTTGCACATCCTTCTGCCTGTCACGCGCTTGACGAGCTCTTCGTCGGGAACATCGATGTTCAGAACGACATCGATTTTCTGGCCGAGAGCTGGAAGGATCTTGTCCAGTGCCTCTGCCTGGGGCATGGTCCGGGGGAAGCCGTCGAGCATCCATCCGCCCTTAACATCGTCCTTGGCCAACCTGTCCTTGATGATGTCAATGAGGAGCGCGTCCGGGACCAGCTTGCCGGCATCCATGAACTTCTTGGCCTCAACGCCCAGTGGAGTTCCATTGCGCACATTCTCCCTGAGTATGTCTCCGGTGGAGACGTGCTTTACATGGTACTTGTCTACGATCATCTTGGCCTGTGTGCCCTTGCCAGATCCCGGCGGGCCGATCAGAATAATGTCCATTGCCTAAATCCTCCTATTCCCTTGGCTTGCAGCCAATGCTGCTTATGAGCGCAGAAAGATACAAGTTCATACTTTAAAAATCCTTTTCTAGCCGAGCAGCAGCAGAGCCGCGCTCATCAGAATGCCGGAGAAGAGCGGTATGCTAAGGTTGTCATCCAGGCTTCGCCCGAAGAGGACGACTGCCACGGAATCGGCAACCGTAGCTCCAATGGCTCCTGCCAGATAGACCCGAAAAGGCAGGTGGGTAAGACCTGAGGAGAGGTAGCCGATGAGCACGCAGGCGGAGAGCATGGCAGCGACGATCGGCAGGGGCTTGACCCGCCAGGGCTCCTTCTTGCCCCGCACATTTGAGTTTTGCAGAACCGAGCCCACAAGACCGCTCACGGTGTCGCCCAGCGACAGCAAAAGCATGGAAAGCACCGCGATCGGCGGAGTGAATAGGAAAACCGTAAGCAGGCTTCCGATGATGTAGTAGATGTAGCCCGCCACCTTTCCAGCCTCATGCTCCCGCACCTCTGGCAGACGTATCTTGCCATTGAGCCTCCCTGCCTCCAGCAGCAGGGCTATGCCCAGGGCCAGGGCGATCATTGCGGCTGTGAACGCCTTGCCGAAGACCAGGATGCCGAAGGGAACAGAAAGGCCAGTGAGGTGAATCGCTTTCCTGCGAATCTCCCGCACGAGCCTATACTGCCAGTCTGCTGCCAGACGAGCCACGGCCTATCTCACCCCCGTGTCTATCCGGCCCACTTGCCTCAAGCCTCTTTTGCAGGCCCTACCAGGTCTCCTGCCTCCTGAAACTTCAGAGCGCCGGAAAGGAGGCTCGAAAGCTTTTCTGCCACCAAGTCTTTTGGAACTCTGATCTGCTGCATCGAGTCGCGGTCCCGGATGGTGACCGTGCCCTGCTCGAGGGTCTCGTAGTCCACCGTGACCTCGTAGGGAGTGCCAATCTCATCATTGCGCCTGTATCTGCGACCGATCGATCCAGAGGTGTCGTAGTCTACTCTCATGCCGCACCTGCGCAGCTCCTCCACAATCTTCCTGGCCGGGCCCGACAATTCGCTCCTGTCCATCAGCGGCAGCACTGCCACCTCGATCGGCACCACCGCGGACTTCAGCCTCAGCACGGCGCGCGTCTCGCCATCAACAGAATCCTCATAATAGGAGTGATCAAGCACAGTGTAGATTATCCTGTCAATGCCAAAGGACGGCTCGATGACATGGGGAATGATCTCTTCGCCCCGAATCTCCTCCTCCACGCTCTCAAATGAGACCAGATTTGGCTCGAGCTCAATTGTCTCGCCATCTACAACCACCCTGATCTTG
>CABMDX010000230.1 GCA_902385025.1 uncultured archaeon
CCAGAGAGGCAAAACTCATCGAGGAACTCTTCTGGGAAGTTGCCACAGACGGCAAAGCCGCTTATGGTTTAAATGAGGTGCAGATGGCGTTGAACTATGGAGCCGTGGAGACTCTTCTTGTCCTGGATGAGCTGGCACGCCGCGGAAAGGTGGACGAGATCATGCGCGACGTGGGAAATGCGCGCGGAAAGGTGGTTATCTTCAGCTCCGAATTTGAACCCGGAGACAGACTGCGCTCTCTTGGCGGTGTGGCGGCATTGCTCAGGTTCAAGGTCGCGGGGGCATGCTAATGCCCAGGTGCGACAAATGTCCTGGAAAGGCGATAATATATCAGAGGTACTCAGGGATGAGCCTGTGCCGAACCCATTTCGAGGAGGATGTGCACCGCAAGATCAGGGAAAGCCTGCGCCAGAGCGGCCTCTTCGCTCGCGGTGCCCGCGTGGCCCTGGGCCTTGACGGCAAAATTGGCGGCATAGTACTCGCCTTTTTCCTCAAAGGTCTTTTTATTCGCCGCAGGGATATCGATCTGTTGGCAGTTATCATTGATGATGGAAGAGAAGGGAACGGTACTCCGGCAGAGGCAATAGATGCGGCAAAGATGCTGGAAATTTCCTATACGATCAGAAAGCTGCCGTCGCAGAGCGGTGCAGCTTCAGAGAATCCTGCCCGGCCCTGCCCGGCCATGAAGGTCGAGCAGCTTTTTGCCGGCGCAGAGGAGCTGGGGGCCGGAATTCTGGCCACCGGCCACAATCTGGACGACGAGGCTGTGGAAGCCTTTGTCAACTTTCTGCGAGGTGGACCGAACGGCCTCTCGCGCGACGAATCCGGCACTGGCAAACAAGGCAAAATTCCCTGGATAAAGCCCCTGCGGCGCGTTCCGGAGAGAGAGGTCCGGCTATATGCACTCGGGCACGGGCTGTATCGTTCCAGGAACCATGAACGTCCCCCTGAAGATAATATGATTCGGGCGGCAAAGCGACAATTGAATGACTTTGACTCCAGACACCCGGGGACGAAGTATTCCCTGCTCCGCAGCCTTGAGAAGCTTGAGGCCTGCAGAGGTGGGGCTATCCTAACAGCAAAGCCTTTAAGTGATGATGCAAAATAGGCCAGAGCTAGTGCCTCGGTAGCTCAGCCGGTCCAGAGCGATTGACTTGTAATCAATAGGTCGCGTGTTCGAATCACGCCCGGGGCTTTTTCTGCAAAAAAGATCGCTTTGAAAACGGGCTCTTTGTATATTTTGTTGGGGAGTTAAAAGCCATAATACACTCATGATTTACCATAAGACTTCCTGTATCTCATCCCCAATACAAGGCACTCTCACAGTATCTGCAGGCCCAGGAACATCTCAGTATATGATTACGATAATTGAGCCTGAATTTGAATCAGGCCTTCTTGGATTTCTTTATGTCAAGCCGGGGTTTGCACCTGGGGCAGGCCTTAGGTTTGTTCACCCGTGTCTCCCATCCGTAATGGCATTTAGGGCATCTCATCTGTTTCATATTAATACAGTTGTAATAAGAGTATTAATAACTTTCGATTGTATATGATTATCCCTACTACTCCTGGCGAGCGCAAAGCCTATAATTGAATGGAGGCGGTAAATACAGAATTTCATGAACGAGATTTTGGAGATCCTTTCCGAAAACGCCAAAGCGACACCTTCGGAGATCGCGGCGCTTCTGGGCAGGTCTGAAGAGGACGTGTCCAAAGAAATTCGCGATCTGGAGGATGCAGGCGTCATAAGGAAGTACATCACACTGATCAACTGGGAGAAGCTCGACCAGAGCCTGGTATTTGCCGTTTTGGAGCTGAAGGTGGCGCTGCAGCGCAAGACAGGCTATGACGCCGTGGCGGAAAGGATTGCCAGATTCTCGGAGGTGGACTCAGTGCGTCTCATCTCCGGGGATCATGATCTCTCCGTTACCGTGCGGGGCAAGTCCATGAAAGATATCGCCTATTTCGTGGCGGAGAAGATCGCGCCCCTGGAAGGAGTTCAATCGACCTGCACCCATTTCATCCTCAAGAGCTACAAGGAGCACGGTGTTATTCTGACCGACAAACCCAAGCCCAAAAGGCTGGTGGTAACTCCATGAAGCAGAGCCTCAAGAATATCCCCTCCTGGAATGCCGATCGGCACCTGAATCGGACTGTTAAAGGGATGCCGCCATCCGGCATTCGCAAGTTCTTCGACCTTGTGTCTGAGATGGACGGAGCAATTTCGCTCGGCGTCGGTGAGCCGGATTTCGTCACACCCTGGCATGTACGCGAAGCGTGCATATTTTCTCTGGAGTCTGGAGACACCCACTATACGTCCAATAAGGGGATGCCAGAGCTCAGAGAGACGATCTGCGAGCAGGTTTCCAAGGATCTGGGACTGAATTATGATCCCGCCGAGGAGATCCTTATCACCACGGGCGTGAGCGAAGCGGTGGACCTGGCGTTTCGGGCCACGCTCAATCCAGGAGATGAGGCCATCGTGCCCGAGCCCTGCTACGTCGCCTATACCCCGGACATCATGCTTGCAGGAGGAATTCCAAGTATGGTTCCCACTGGCCTCAAGGATGAGTTTCGGCTGCAGCCGGAGACAGTTGCTTCAGCGGTGACCGACAAGACCCGCGCTCTATTGCTCAGCTATCCCAACAATCCCACCGGAGCGATAATGACGCGCGCAGATCTGGAGGACCTGGCAGATGTGGTTGTGGAAAACGATTTGCTGGTCATATCGGATGAAGTCTACTCCAAGCTCTGCTACTCCGGCAGCCATGCCAGCTTCGCCCAGCTTGAGGGCATGAAGGAGAGGACGATCATCTTAAACGGCCTGTCCAAGTCGCATGCCATGACCGGCTGGCGCATCGGCTATGCATTGGGAGATGAGGCGCTTGTGGGAGCCATGACCAAGGTGCATCAGTACACCATGCTCTGCGCGCCCACCATGGCCCAGGTGGCAGCCCTTGAGGCCATACAGAAGGGCGAGGAGGAGATGCTGCATATGAGGCATGAGTACGACCTTCGCCGACGGCTGTTCGCCTCGGGCCTAAATCGCATCGGCCTCGACTGCTTTGAGCCCAGAGGCGCATTCTATGCATTCCCATCCGTAAAGGACTGGGGCCTCTCGTCTGAGGAGTTTGCCGAGCGGCTTTTGCGGGAGCAGAAAGTGGCTGTGGTGCCGGGCAATGTCTTCGGGCCGAGCGGCGAGGGCTTTTTGCGCTGCAGCTATGCCACAAGCCGAGAGGAGCTGATTGAGGCTCTGGACAGGATGGAAACCTTCCTATCCGGCCTGTGAGAAGATCAAGAATGCTAAAGGCAAATCTTCAAAGCGAGCAGACGGACAGGCTTGTAGGGGGCCTCGCAGCGCTGGGCCTCTCTCCCAATGCCTGGACGCTACTGTCGCTCTTGCCCGCATTGGCGGGCCTCTTGGCCCTGCTGCAGCATAGCCTTGCCGCAGGCCTGATGCTCTTCATCCTCTCAGGCTTCATAGATATGGTGGATGGAGCCGTTGCCAGCGCCACGGGAACGGCATCGACTAGAGGCGCCTTTATCGACGGCGTGGTTGACAGGTATGTGGAGCTGCTGCTTTATCTGGGTCTGCTGTTTTATCTGGGGACGGGAGACTATCTCGGCGTTCCCAGAAATGCCTGGTTCATGCTGCTCGTCTTCGGGGCACTGATGACAAGCTTCACCCGTGCATATGCCGACCATCGAGGTTTGGTGAAAGACCCCTCGGAGCTGAAGAAGATGGGTGTCCTTTTGGAGAGAGGGGAGCGTCTGATCCTGCTTTATGCTGGAATGCTGGCAGCGCTCGCACAGCCCGAGTGGCTGATGGCTGCAGTCGCAATAACGGCAGTGCTGGCCAACCTGACGGTGATGCAGAGGATTGCTTTCGCGCTCAGGAAATAGACCAATGAAACTGTTGAAGCTCGAAGAGCCTATATCGCAGGCCTCATGGCTTGTCTCTCAGCCGGCCAACGCTAATGAATTTTGTCCGATGGCATCACCAGTAGGCTGCCGAAAGCGATCTCTCTTCCCGAGACGATGAAAACGTTTAGCTGATAATAGCAATGAAATTATACAAGTATGGGCGCGACGATTAGTGTCAATGATGATATCAAGATCCGCTTGAAGCTTCTGGCTCGCGGGAGTGAGACTTATGACGAAGTTTTGCAGAGGCGGATAAGATATTATGAGGAGGCTGATCTGGAAGAAATCATCGAGGCCAGATGGGAGCTGTTGCATAAAGAGAAAGCAGAGTAAATTGACCATATACTCGCCAACTCTTAAATCTTCCACCTTTCGGCACCATCCCCAGCTCAGTCTCCTCGAAGCGATCAGGAAAGGCGCTGCCGTCTCTGCATCCATGCCC
>CABMDX010000231.1 GCA_902385025.1 uncultured archaeon
AAATTCATCTCCATAACCGAGGCCCTCGAGAAGGGCATCCCTGTATTGGAGCCCAATACACCGGACCAAAAGGGCCTTGTTATCCGTGATGGCCTCTTTAGAGATACCGTTGGAGCGAGAAATCCCACGGAAAAGACGGTCTGCCTGGAGGGCGATGCCGGCATGAGCACTGGCATTCTCATGCAAAATGGCAAGGTTGAGGTTCAGGGAGACGCAGGTCAGAATACGGGCGTTCTCATGCGAGGCGGAAGGGTTGTGGTGCATGGAAGCACGGGCGACTTTACCGGAGCGGAGATGCGCGGGGGAGAGGTTTATGTGGAAGGTGACGCAGGCAGCTACGCCTGCGCCAAGATGAGGGGCGGAGCGGTATTTGCCAGAAGTGCGAAGGCTGTGCCGCCGGTAAAAGCATATCCACTTGATGGAGATGATCTGAGAAAAGTATCGGCGATATTCAGTTTGAACTCTTTTTATGCTATGATGTATAAAAAATATTCTCCATCAAAATGAGCCATCTTGCACAGCCCTCTTCAAGACTTATTCCAGACTCAATATATCTCTTCCAGATCCTCAATATGAGCAAAGGCATCGTCCAGTTGCTTCCTGGCTCGCGAGCGCTTCTCCTTCTCGTCCTGCATGCCCCTGGCCGCCTGAGCATAAATGGATTCCAGCTCCGGCGCACTGGCCAACGTGAAGATAGAGAGCACCTTTGGATTGCCTTTCTTGACCACGATGCCCTTGAAGACATGGCCGGCACTGGCTGATATCCGCTCGACCTCTTTCGTGATCTCATCCACATCAAGATGCTCCTTTGAGCCCTGAATGATGATCATGGCCCGCGCGGCATCGTCCATCACATTCGCCGGATAGAGCAGGTTTCCGGATTTGAAGCTATTCTCTATTGCGTCTTTGATAGAGGTATTCTTTTTGTCTGCCTGATAAAATCCCATAGTGGCCAGGCGCAGACCTCCGTTCATGACCGTCTTGAAGTCGCCAAGGTCAGTGACTGAAAGCATTTCGGAATCAAGGGATTCAATCAAGAAAAGCAGGCGCTGAGCAATCATGCTGTTGATCTTGTCATAGGCAGAGGCGATATCGCCGCTGAAGCGCTTCATGTACTGGTTATCGGCTAGGATTATGCCTTCCGCCTCTACTTCCATCAATTCCCGCATGCTGAAAGCAGCATTTTGCAGATAGATGGACCCTTCTTCCCGGAAGGGCAGAACAGCAACGGTGATGACGGTGATGCTTCTATACTGCCGCTTCAATTCGTTTATCAGCAGTGGCGCGAATGAGGAGCCTGTTCCTCCTGAGGTCGAGGTGATCACAAAGGCAACATCGAAGTCTCCTCTCTTCTCGATCTCGCCCATGATCATATCCCGATTATCCATAAAGGCCTGCTTGCCCACATTCCTGTTGGCTCCTACGCCATGAAGGTTCGGGACATGCAGCCGGTCTTTGGCTGTGGTGAACCTGAGCTCCTTGAGATCATTTACAGCCGTGTGGACTGCCAGGGTCTCAACTCTGCTGGGGAACTTGGGCCGCAGGTAATACTTGGCCAGCTTGGAAGGTCCGCCCCCTCCAAAGGCCTCCTTATTTATGGCGTCCAGTATTCGATTACCGCACTGGCCTACGCCTAGCATGAGTACATTGAGCATGATATCAAATCTCGCTATGTCTTTTGAGCTTGTGAATTGCAATCATATGCATCTGGATTTACTTGCCAGAATATAGGAACTTCCTCAATATTTATACTCTCTGTATCTCCTGTATATCCAGGCAATGATAATTATAACCGGTATGATGAGTAATAGATATAGATATTTATACTCTTGTTCCAGGACGACCACCTCTGCTTTGCCCTCCTGGATCTGAGCTCCATCTCCGCCCTCATAGCTTACCCGAAGGAGAATGATGTAGTTTCCTGCCTTTGTGCCCACGAAATTCGCAGAATAATTCTCTTCCGTTTCCGGCAGGATCTCAAAGAAGCTCTTTTCGAGATCCGTGACCTGTAGCCCATCCGATGGCTTGACGTCTCCACTCACCTCCACCCTGGTGGCAGAGGCCTTTCCCACATTGGAAAGGCTGATGTTTAGCTTGCCCTGGCCGTTTATCTGTATGGGGCCGGAGGCAGTCGTCTTGAGACGAAGATCTGCCTTATTTTTAGGAGCTATCAAGATATTAAAGGGCTCTGAGCTATTTGACCTGACATTTTTCTTGGTGTCAGTATATTTCACCTGTATTGCAGGAATTCGCAGAGAGCCTTCTTTTACGGCGCTCATCACATAAATTGCAGAATCCGACTCTCCCGGGTCAAGAGTATCTTTGATCTTGGGTGGATAGCCGGCGATGTATGAAAATTCAGGAAGAGGCGGCATGTCTTCAGGATTTATATTCATGGCCTGTCCGCTGCCAGTATTCTTGACGAAGACTGTGACCTTTACCTCATCGCCCACGCTTACCTGACTCTTATCGAAGCTCTTTTGGACGAGCAGATTGGGTTTATCCAAAACGGTTGCAGATTTTTCCGCGGTGCGTCTGTGGGCAGTGCCCAGGCCCTCCTTATACTCGAGCCTCACTTTTGCAGTCTGATCATCTAGGATATCGGTTACTGTGATGGTTATGCCGTCGCCCTCTGCCCCACCATCGAAATTATTGGCGCTGTTCTGCAGGAGGGCTCTTTGCTCATCCAGGGCGCCGCCCACCTTGGATATGCGCATCACTGCCAGGCCATCCCTCACCGACTGAATCTCGATGAGCTCGGCCCGATATTCGCCGACTTCTACGCGGTCGCCGATGCCCAACGTGAAATCCGTATAAGTCGTCTCATCATCATTGGAAGATTTGGAACTGCTGGCTTGAGCTGGCACGAGAAGCATTATGAGGAGCACCAGATAGATCAACTGCCGCATAGGACCACCGTCATTGCACATTATTTGGGCGTTTCAATTCATTTGCATTCATGTATTTACATTCATTTATTTGTTTTCTGTGGCCGTTCTGCAGCCTTCAAATTTTAATCTTGCTCATAGCTGGAGCCTTCTCTATCTCCAGGCTGAGGTCTATCCATCTGGCGTTTCTGGTGAGAGCGCCAAGAGAAATGACGTCCACCCCGCATCTGGAATACTCCTCGATGTTCTCGGGTGTTATGCCTCCCGAAGCCTCCAGAAGTACGCGATCACGAAGGTCGTTCTCCTGGAGCTGCCTTACACCCTCTTTGATCATGGATGCGGACATATTGTCGAACATAATGATATCGGCTGAATTTTTGGCAGCTACGAGCATATCTGCGAGACTTTCCACCTCAACCTCGATCTTTTTGGTAAAACTCGCCCTGCTCCGGGCTAGACGCAGGCATTCCTCCAGACCCAGAAGCTGAATGTGATTATCCTTGATGAGCACGGCATCGGAGAGATTGAACCTGTGTGTATCTCCTCCACCTAGGAAGACCGCCTTCTTTTCATATATTCTGAATCCAGGGGTGGTCTTGCGCGTCGCGGCTATACGCACTCTGCCGCCAGCAGACAAAACGCACTCCCGAGTGATGGTGGAAATGCCACTCATGCGCGCCATGAAGTTCAATGCCAGCCTCTCGGACTGCAAGATGGACCTGGCAGGACCGCGGACGATCAGCACAGCACATCCAGCCGGTACGAACTCTCCATCGTCGAAAAGATGATCTGCAGTCAGGCCGAAGTACTTGAAGATCTCAATAGCCTCAGCGAGCCCTGAGATTATGCAGTCTTCTTTGGCGATGATGTTGGCTCCTGCCTCGGCCTCGGGGACGAGGGTGCTGGAATCGTCCCACTCGCCCAGGTCTTCAACCACAAATCGCTCCAGCTCTGAAGGAAGCATACCGCAAAGGTTTTGATGTCCAATTGATTTATAGCCTCCGATGCCTCTTAAGATCGGGCTTGTCGGGTGCGGTGCCATAGGAACCGAAATTGCAAAGGCAATAGACAGTGGCGAAGTAGATGCAACGCTGGTTGCAGTATGCGACCACAATCCCCTGACTGCCAAGACGCTCATTGACAGCCTGCAGCATAAGCCGGCCAAGGCCAGGCTGGAGGAGCTGGTGAGTCTTTCCGATGTGGTGGTAGAAGCAGCTTCCCAAAAAGCCGTCCCCGCCACAGCCAGAGCCGCTCTGAAGAGCGGAAAGATGCTGATGATCATGAGCGTGGGTGCTCTCACTGATAGGGAGCTCTTTTGCGAAATAAAGAATCTGGCAAGAGAACACGCCACCAGGGTA
>CABMDX010000232.1 GCA_902385025.1 uncultured archaeon
GACCATTTCCAGATAGAGCTGCTTGCCAATCTGGACAAAGTGCCTGAATATGGAGCTTTGATTGTAGTTGCCTTTCCAAAAGCCGAGGGTGGATCAGGGTTCCCTGCCAGGGCTTTTGCGATCTTGCCTTAATTTAAGTCAAAGCTGTGGCACATTCTGCATGATATGCATCGGCTCTCAAGGGCGGCGCAAAATTGTCCAGAGATTCAATTGTAAAATTAAAGTTTATCCTGACTTTGAAATTTAATTAATCAAGACCGCTAATCCCAGGCAAAATTATAACCCCTGCCATAAGCAATACTCTCTGATTTCACGGGGCACATGAGTTCATGAATTCGCTGATCGAGAGCGGCATTATCAGGCGGCGCGAGGAAAATGCATCTCACGAAAAGTGCCACAGAACTCAGGAAAGATTCGAGATGAAATTTCTTGACGAAGGATCTTTGCAGGAATTGATGGCTTTGCAGAGCCTGGTCGCCTGCGCTCTCCCCTGCCCCGAGATTTTTGCGCTGCATGACGAATCGTACTTTCATGAGCTTTTTTTGCAGGATCGATCGACAATAGGAGTGTCGGCAAATGGAGAGCTTGTTGCCTACAGCCTGGAACGCATTCCGGGCAGGAGCATAGATAACCTGGGCAGGGACATAAATTTGCCGGATGGGGAGCTATTAAGGGTTATCCATCTCCAGGCAGCAGCCGTTCATCCTCTCTATCGCGGAAATGACCTGCAGCGAAAGATGGCGAGAGCTCATCTCCATGTCGCAAGAGAGAAGAGGTATATTCACGCTTGCTGCACAGTCTCGCCAAAAAATGAGATAAGCCTCACCAACATCCTCGCCAGTGGGTTTGTGATCAGGGGCCTTTTGCCCAAGTGGAGCGGATGGTGGAGATATGTCATGTACAGAAATATTTCTTGTGCCAGCTCTCACAAATATACCGGGGAGACACGAATAGGTATCCAGGATATTCAGGGCCAAATTGAGCTCTTGAAGGAAGGATTCGTTGGCTTTAAATTGGCCACACTCTCCAAGGGCACAGAGATACTCTATGGCAGAATAGAGGAACGAAAGCTCATCTGCTAGCGCGTTTTCTGCGCCAATGCCATCGCCACAAGATCCACTAGATCGATCACTTTTTCACAGGCTCCTGCATCCCTCAGATTCCTTATGCAGAGGGGGCATGATGTGACGATAAAGTCCACGCCCTCTGGAACGTCCAGAAGTCTCTTTCTGGCCATCTTAAGAGAGAGGTCCCTGTATCCTGCTCTCACTCCGCCTCCGCCACCGCAGCATCTGGCTGCGTCTCTGTTTGCCTTCATCTCCTTGAGGCTGCAGATGGCCTCAATCACCCGGCGCGGCTGCTCATAGATACCGTTGTGCCTGCCCAGATGGCAGGGATCATGATAGGTTACAGTGATATCAAGAGCCTTGCCTTCCAGGCCAAGCTCCGAGATATGCTCTGAGAGGAACTCCGGGATGCTCAGCACACTAAAGCGGCTGGAGTATCTCTTTTTAAGGGTCGCATAGCAACCTGCGCAACCGGTTATGATTCCTTTGATACCCATTTGCTGCATCTGCCTCGTGTTTTCATCCACGAGCTTTCCGGCATCAAAGCCGGTGCGAAATAGCGGTGAGCCACAGCACTGCTCAGATGGCAGAAGCGATACTCCAAAGCGCCTTAAAAGCTCCCAGCTCCTGGCTGCGGTCTCGGGATAGCGATAGGAGTTCATGCAGCCCACAAAGTAGACATAGTCTGCCTTTTCGCTCAAGCGGCTGCGATCCCTGAGCCAGGCCAGACGATCTCCCCGATCTCCAAAGGTATTGCCGCTCTGGAAAATAGTTCTGCTGAGATCTTTTTGGCTGGCAGTCATGATTCCCCTGGCCACAAGCTCTCTTCTGGCGCATTCTACCAGCTCTGGAGGATTAACCCCCGCCGGGCAGTTGTCGGTGCATATTCCGCAGGTAGTGCAGGTGTTCAGGCTGTCTAGAACACGTGAGTCTGCCTCAAGGCTGCCTTCGGCCAGGCTCTTGATCACAATAATGCGTCCCCTGGTGTTGGCCGACTCCCAGCCCGATTCCTGGAAGGCCGGGCAAAAGGTGCGGCAGCTCCCGCAACGAACGCATCGGTTGATCGATCTCTTATCCATTCTATCGAGATTCATTTTCATCTTTTATTTTTTTTTATATTTTATTTTCAAAAAATTTATATAACTAAACTTATTATAGTTTGATTGCAATCAGGCTCACAGCCCCATCTTCCCCGGATTCAGGATATTCTTTGGGTCAAGCGCTTTTTTTATTGAGCGCATGACATTCAATGCATCCTCGCCTACCTGCAGAGGCATATATTGTGCCCTGGCGAGACCTATTCCATGCTCGGAGCTGACCGTGCCGCTCAGTTCCAGGGCCGCCCTATGAATCCGGTCTGCAGCAAGCTCAAGCTTCCCCCATTGATCGCTATTCATGACATCGATGAAGAGTGCCACATGCAGGTTGCCGTCTCCGATATGGCCGTACTTCATGGCCGGCAGATCCAGTTTGGTTGTGATCTGCTGCACCCTCTTGATCAACGACGGAATCTCTTTGATGGGCACGCCCACATCCTCGCCTATGTAGATGCGCGTCCGGTTCGGATCAAGCCTGGATATTGCCGCTCCGACAAGTCTCCTGGCAGCCCAGATAGCCTCCATCTCCTTCTGGCCTGAGGCAATTCTCACGCTTTTTGCCAGTGGCCCCAGAAGCTCCTGGATCTGCAGTGCTGATTCTGCAGTTGAGCTGTCTGTTCCGTCGACCTCGAAGAGTATTAAGTCTCCGTCATCTGGCAGCGCCAGATTCGGGTCGCAGAGTTTTAGGACCTTGAGCGTGGTCCTGTCCAGAATCTCGCAGGCGGAAGGGGTGATGCCGCTTGAGAAGACCATTATCACTGCCCGGCCTGCCGTCTCGGTCTCCTCGAAGCTGGCAAGGACGAGCTTTCTTGCCAGAGGTAGGGGTGCCACCCTCAGGCCAGCACGGGTGATGATGCCCAGCGTCCCCTCAGATCCCACGAAGAGCCGGGTTAAATCGTATCCTGCTACAGACTTGAGAACCTTTGAGCCGGTGTGAATCACCCGGCCGTCTGCGAGCACAACCTCCAGGTCCAGGACATAGCTCCTGGTGGTGCCATATTTGACGGAGCGCATGCCACTGCTGTTGTTGGCTATCATTCCCCCGATAGTGCACATGGCCGAGCTTCCCGGGTCCGGGGGAAAGAAAAAGCCAAAAGGCTTAAGAGCCATATTGAGCTTCTCATGAATCACACCAGGCTCGACGATGACCTGCAGGTTTTCACTATCTATCTCGATTATCCTGTTCATGCCGGAAAGGTCCAGGACTATGCCGCCGCAAATCGGCGAAGCCCCGCCGGAAAGGCCTGTGCCGCTTCCTCGTGCTGTGACTGGAATATTCTCTTCGCTGCAAAGCCGCAGGATACGGGAGACCTGCTGAGTGCTCTCGGGCCGCACCACATAGTCTGCCAGCCCCTCCACCTGGGAGGCATCAGAGGCATAACAGCGCCTCTCTGCAAGAGCTGCGCATACCATGCCTGCGTCAATCTCCCGAAGATCTTCCAGTATTTTCTTCATAATGGACCGGCCACTTGTTATTACAATTTATGAAATGACTGATGCTGCTTCAAGCCTAATATATCTTCCTTTGCCCGAGGCGGGCTTTATAGACTTTCCTGCGACCGCCTGAATCCAGATTCAAAATTGAATTAATAAATATTTTCTAGAGTATCGGAAGAGATTTTCTCTAGGACATTGGCTACCTTAAACTCCTTATTCCACCCAGGATCATTTCAAACTGATCAAATAATTGTGAAGTTAAAATAACTAGTGTTATCAATACATTAATTTAAACAATATTTATGCTACATTTAATGACAAGATTCATAAATAGGATACATTATTCACTAATTGGAGAACCTAAAATGAATCGGATAATGATATCTGTAACAATGGTCATCCTCCTTGCTCTTGTCCCGGGAATGGCCCTGGCGGACAACGCGGTTTTGGAGGAGCTTGGCTCCAAGGCGGCAAAGACAGCCATGGAGCAGCTTAAGTTGGAGAAAGGAGACAGCAATGTTCTTGCGCTGAGCAATGCAGGCTATGCCATCGTCGTTGGCCAAACCACACAGGCGGCGCTCAAGGGCATCACTTCTGAGACCGGGCTATGTTTGGGCGACGGAGACCTCTTCCAGGTTCTCAGGCCTTACTGGAAGCCCCTGTGGTTCTATTTTTATATTTATTAGTCGTGCTAGGAGATCTACATGCAGGCCGATGGAAACGCCCTGAATAAATCCCTCAGTGAATTCAAAGCTCTTGGGAGCGATAAGATATTCAGCAAGATCTCCAAGGCCAAAGTGGACATAGATTACCTGAAAGACCACACTGATGAGGGCAATGCCACATTCAACAAGGCAGCCTTCAATGGCAATGAGTTCTCACTTGTAGGCATCTCCAATGTATGGTCTCGCAATGCGACATTTGACTTCATTGAGGAAGCCTGCTTCCATGACCACCTCTGCCCGGGCGTGACCAGCGGCTATCTACTGGCAAAATATGTGGAGGAAAAGCTCCCCATAAACAATGTCTCCACAGAGAGCTACAAGGTTATCGCCTGTCCCAACTGGTGCAAAGACGATCTATTGCAGATGCGCTGGGATGCAACGCCTGGCAAGAGCGGCATGTTTGTGATGGCCTTGACGGACCTGGAAAAGAATGCCCTGACTGAAAAATACAAGACAGGCGTTGCCGGAATTTACATTCGCTGGAATGACACTGCCAAGCAGGGCGATGCACTGGTCTTGGGCTACAACTTCAGCGCAAAGAGCAACTGGACCGGCCCATCCTGGGGATCGAAGCTGGCCTCTGATGTCGAGCTCATGGACTACTATAGCGAGCCCGAGACCTTTGTCTCAACCATCAAAGAGTTCAAAGTGGACTCGAATGTGCTTGCCCAGCTCCAGAATGCCGGCATGAATCCGTTGAAGGTTGCAGGCGTGATGTAGATACGGATATTCTCTCTGAGGCCAAGATCATGCCTCTTTTTTTAGTGCATACAGCTTTTGAGAGAGTCTCACAAAATATGCAACATAATTTCTGATTGATAGGAGAATTTGAGATGCAAGAAATAGAAAGCACATATTTTCGCGGAAGGAATTGCACTTGAAGCGCTCTCTCCTGCCCTGCTTAGCAGTCGCGGGCCTGCTGATTCTTCTCCTCTGCAGCATATCTCTGGCCGCAGATGATAAAAAAGTGGATGTACTTACAATTGGTGACACGACAGGCGACTGGGGATTTCCCTCGCCCTATGGGCACTACTCTCGAGGTCCCGGCTACATCAGGATGAGCCTCATCTTCGACACTCTCGTCTGGAAGGATCAGAATGGCTACGTGCCAGCCCTTGCCGAGAAGTGGAAGATGGAAGGCAGTGATGCCTACGTATTTGACCTGAGAAAGAATGTAACCTGGAATGACAACGAGAAATTCACTGCCAATGATGTTGTCTTCACTTTTGACTACATCAAGCAGCATCCTTACCAGTGGGTCAACGCCGAGCCCGTTAAGAAAGCCGAGGCATTGGATGACTATACCGTCAAGGTCTACCTGAACCATTCATATGCCCCATTCCTGGACATGATTGCCGGAACTCTTCCCATCCTTCCAGAGCATATCTACAAGAGCGTCAGCAATCCCGCCGAGTTTCAGGACGACAGGGCCCTTGTCGGCACTGGACCCTATAAGCTTCTGGATTACGACAAAACCATAGGAACGTATCTTTACGAGGCCTATGATGGCTACTATCTGGGCGCTCCGAAAGTAAAACAGCTCAAGTTCGTAAAAGTTGGCAGTGAAGTGGCAAAAGCCGCTCTGGAAAAGGGAGATATTGATGCGATCGCCGTGCCTGCAGAGACCGTGGAGGCGCTCAAGAAGGAAAATTTTGTGGTTCTTGACGGGCCGCGTGACGGAATCACCAAGATCATGGTAAACCACAAGAAGGAACCCTTTTCAGACGCCAGGTTCAGGCAGGCGCTCTACTATGCCATTGACCGTCAGGCTCTGGTGGATAATGCTCTGCGAGGCTATGGAATAATCGCAAGTGCCGGACTCTACTCTTCCGATAGTGAATGGTATAATTCCAATGTCGAGCAGTACAAATACGATCCTTCAAAGGCAGTGGAGCTCATGTCTGAGTTAGGATACGCCAAAGACGGACAATACTTCTCCCGGGACAAGACAGCTCTTGAGATAGAGATGCTTGTGACTTCCACCAGCGAGCGCGTGGGTGAGATGGTCCGCCAGCAACTGGAGAAAGCCGGATTCAAGGTTACGCTGCGCAGCGTGGACTCCAAGACCCTGGACAGTCTGGTTATGGAATGGAATTTTGGCCTGGCGATAAACAGCCACGGCGGAATGGGCGGCGATCCTGAAATATTGAACCGGATCATCGGCGAGGGCTACACATTCAACAGTGCCCGCTACACCGCAGATCCTAAGCTCAATGATCTTCTGGCAGCGGAGGTCTCGGTGATGGACCCTGCCAAGCGAAAAGAGCTGGTTAGCGAGGTTCAGACGGTCTATGCTATGGATCTCCCTGCCTTGCCCCTGTACTATTCAAATTCGTACTGGGCTCATGACGGCAAGGTGAATATGTACTACACGAGACAGGGAATTGCAAACGGCATACCCATCGCCCAGAATAAGCTATCCTTTGTGAAATGAATCTGAAACAATTGGAAGCGAGCAGACAAATCTTTGCTCGCGTTCTCTTTTTATCATGAGGAATTGGAAATGAAGATATTGATTTGCGGAAAAGGCGGAAGCGGAAAGAGTACAGTCTCAGCGCTTCTTGCAAAAGAGATCTCAAAGAGAGGAAATGAGGTTCTGGTAGTGGACACGGATGAGTCCAACTTCGGGCTTTACAGGCAATTAGGATTTGCACAGCCCACGGATTTCATGGAATCGCTGGGTGGAAAGAAAGCGCTCTCGGAGAAGCTAATAAAATTCATGCGATCTGACAGAAAAGAGGGGCTCAAGATCCTGGAGGAGTTCACGATCAAAGATATACCAAAGGAGCTCGTTGTCGGCGAAGATGGCATAAAGCTCGTGGCCATCGGCAAGATACATAGCTTTGGAGAGGGATGCGCCTGTCCCATGGGTGCCCTGAGCAGAGAGTTCCTGGAGAAGCTGAAAACCCATGGAGAGCATGTCGTGGTGGACACGGACGCTGGAATCGAGCACTTCGGCAGGGGCGTGGAAGCAGGATGCGACAAGATCGTGGTGGTAGTTGACCCTTGCTACGAGTCCATCCAGCTCTCAGCCAAGATCATGGAAATGGGAGAGAAGATAGGAAAACCGGTATCCTTCATCCTGAATAGAATTGATGGGAACTCAGAGGAGCTGATAGATCTGGTGGACAAGAATAAGGTGATAGGGACGCTTCCCTATAGCAAGGAAGTATTCATGGCTTGCCTCAGGGGAAACAGAATTCCCGAGGTCTCAGAGATTGTGCAGATAGCTGATAAGCTGCTGGCAGCCTGAAGGATACTCGGGCATGATGGCAGTATTAGGAGGAAACATGATACTGAAACCAAGTCAAAGGGAGCAGATCATTCCTCTGCCGGTGGTGCTCATCTCCACTCTGTCCCCGGAAGGGATCAGGAATGCTGCTCCCTGGTCTAACTTCACGCCCATTCTCCGGCCCCTGGAGGAGGTGCTACTGGCTTCATGGCTCAAACGCGACACCCTGGAGAATATCCGTCAGACGGGAGAGTTCGTGGTCAATGTCCCACCGGTGGGCATGGAGGACGCAGTTATGATCTGCGCCCAGAACTATCCATCCGATGTGGACGAGTTCCAGGAGGCGGGCCTGAAAGCAAGGCATTCGGCGAAGGTCGTGCCGCCAGGCATTGAAGGCTGTCTGGCCTGGGCAGAGTGTGTTCTTGTGGAGGAGATCGCACGGGAGAAGTTCGTCCTGGTCGTCGGCAAGGTAGTGCACCTGGAGGTTGATGATCGATTCTTCAATGCAGATGGAAGCATGGACTTTCAGAGGGCAAAGCCGCTGGGAGCAATGCTTGGCCATGACGGCATGAGCTTCACATATCCGGCCTATTCTGGGAGGTATGCGGAGTACAGGGAGATGTTCCAGAGCTCTGCCACGCCAGGAAGAGGCAAATAGTTGCAGATCAGTTCCGGTCTGTCAAGAATAGGGGAGATGCTATCAAAATGGTTGAAAGCAGCAAAGCCCAATTGAAGGTTGTCGGTATGGCTTGCGCTGGATGTTCCGGTGCTGTGGAAAAGGCTCTCCAAAATCTGGAGGGCGTCCATGAGGCCAGAGTTGATCTGGCAAAGAAGACTGCCTACGTGGACTATGACAGTGCAAAGATTGGTTTAGAAGATCTAAAAAAGGCGGTGGAAGGTGCAGGATACAGGATAGCGTGACCATGAATTATTGCACCGGAAAGGATGACAATTAATGGCAACCATACTCGTTGATAAGGATCTCTGCACCAGATGCGGGATCTGCTCTAGCGTCTGCTCGATGGCTATAATTGATCCCGCGGATGAGAACACGCTTCCCAGGGTTCCGGATGCAAAGGAGGCAATGTGCATCCGGTGCGGGCACTGCGAGGCTTTTTGCCCGTCGCAGGC
>CABMDX010000233.1 GCA_902385025.1 uncultured archaeon
CCAGCCTTTTGGTCATGGCAACTCTGGGGATGGGAAACGCAATCCTCGGAGCCGCATCTTTGAGCTTTCTCGGCCTTGGCATTCAGCCGCCGACTCCGGAATGGGGGGCGATGATGAACGATGCCCGCCCCTTCATTCGGGCCTTTCCGCTGATGATGATCTTTCCGGGAAATGCCATTACCGTATCCGTCCTGGCCTTCAATCTACTGGGAGAAGCGATCAGGGTCAGGCTGGACCCTCGCTCCGAGATGAAAAAGGAGTTATAATTTGACTTAGCAGCTTTTGATCTCGACGATCCGTCCCTTATCCATCAATACGATCCGGTCGCTCATGTGCCTCACCACCTCCCTGTCGTTGGAAATGAAAAGCTTTGTAAGATCGATATCCCTCTTCAAGTCCATGATGAGGCGCAGGATTTGAGCCTGCACAGATACGTCCAGTGCCGCCGTCGGTTCGTCTGCCACTATGAATTCCGGATTGATAGCCAGGATTCTTGCCAGAACGACCCTTTGGTTTTGGCCACCGCTAAGCTGATAGGGATAGCGGTTCATATGCTCTTGATTCAGGCCCACGATATCTACCAGCTCCCGTATGCAGGAATGAATCTCGCTCTTGCTGCATCTCCCGCTCAAGCCCAGAAGGAAGGGCTCGGCGATGCTCTCTACAATCTTCATCCTGGGGTTCAGGGACGATTCAGGGTCCTGGAATATCATCTGCATGCGGGGCCGCAGTTTGCGCATCTCTTCATGTTTCAGGCTCGTAATATCCTGGCCGTCGAAGACGATCCTTCCAGCTGTGGGTTCTATCATCCTCAAGAGCAGCCTTCCTACTGTGGTCTTGCCGCACCCGCTCTCGCCCACAAGACCCAGAGTCTCGCCCTTTTCGATAGCAAAAGAAACGTTTTGAACTGCAGGCTTGCATCTTTTCCTGATGAAGCCAGAAGCGAAATGCTTTTGCAGATTATAAACCTCAATCAATTGAATTGAAGACACCTCACAAAATGTCCTTTTTCCATCTGGACCATCTCTGGATGTTTCGTCTCACAGGTCTTTGTGGCCATGCGACACCGGGGATGGAAACGGCAGCCTGACGGAGGACAAATAAGCGATGGGCTGGTGCCGGGGATGGGCAATAGACCCCGGCTGGGAAGGGAATTGATGAAGCCTTGCGTATAAGGATGAGATGGGCCATTCAGTATATTCGGGGATGGCGCCACCTCCAGTAGCTCTCCGGCATACATGACCGCTATTTTGTTGCATATGCTTCCCGCCACGCCGAGGTCGTGAGTGATCATGAGCATGGCCTTATGATGTGTCGCCTCACGCAGGAGTTCGATGATCTGTATCTTGGTCTTGATATCAAGCCCTTTGGTCGGCTCATCGGCGATGATGAATTCAGGGTTGCATGCGAGGCCCAGCGCGATCATGACTCGCTCCCTCATGCCCCCGGACAGCTCATGCGGATATTGGCATGCATTTGCAGCAGCATCCGGAAGGTGAACAGATCGCAGCATCTCAATGGCTTTTCTGCTCGCCTCTCGACGGTCAAGGCCCTGATGGAGCTGCATCGCTTCTGCGATCTGATCCCCGATTTTCAGCACAGGGTTGAGCGATGTGGTGGGATTTTGCAGGATCATAGCGATTTCTCTGCCCCGCAGACGCCTCATTTCCGCCTCCTTCATCTTCAGGATATCACGGCCCTTGTACTCGATCCTGCCTTTAATGCTGGTGTTGGGCTGCAGCAAGCGAACGATGGACATGCCGAGGACCGTCTTTCCGCAGCCTGTTTCTCCGATAAGGCCTAACCGCTCTCCTTCGGCGATCGTTAAATCAACAGTGTCCACAGCCTTCACCAGGCCATCCTGGGTGAGGAAGTGAGTTCTCAGGTTGATAATATCAAGCAATGCCATTTGATAAGCTATCATTATTCGTTGATCTTATGTCTTGCTATTGGATGCAAAACTATTATGATTGAAGGGATACGACTCCTTAATTGATAGCCCGCATGCAATTCTGAGTTTGGAGAGCCTGCAAAAAACCGCCATGATCCTCAGGCAGACAGCTACTGGTATCCCTATATTCTGCATTCTGGAAGGGCATGTTGAGTCTCCTGGAGAATGCTTTCAGGATCATAAATATCGAATGCAAGAAAACCGATCGGCTCGCCTTGGAGAGAATCGCGACTTATTGCGTCAATAATCTCAATGAAGACTTCGAACTGGGAAGATAGCGAAGCACGGCTCCAGGCATACGCGAAGGATATTGGTTGAGGGTGCAAAAGCTATATCCAGGATCAAGAAGAATTTCTAAGCGGAAGAGATTCTTCTTGCGGTTTTTTGGAGGAATGCATTAAGACCCAATCGGACTGTATATCCTGAAATTATGGACAGCGTTCTCTATGGTGACAATTAATTTGAGGCCAATCGGAATCTTAAAAATGCCAAATCCACGAGTCCAGGAAAATGGAGAATATGACTGATGCATTTGTAGAAACTGAGACAGACAGGACCAAATCCCGGTGGGTGGCAAAGGTATATCGCGACTTTGTGGAAAATACTCTCAGGCCCAGGACTACCCTGAGGGGTTTATTCTACTTTGCCCTGCAAAGAAAGGATTCGGACTATCCCATTTGCGGAGGGTTCGTGGGAGAGATAAGGATCACACGGCCCTACCACGAAAGTGACGGCGAAAAGCTGTCCAAATGGACGAACAGGGCCAGGAGGATGGCTTTTATCCCGGCGGATTCCATTCTGGATGAGAGGATGGAAGAATTTGTTTTTATACCGGATACAGGGCCTATAAGGCCGCATTACGTCGAGGTTTGGCTGAATAAGTCAGCATCAAATTCATTGCTCTATCCCGTCTGCGAGAAGCATGGCGCAACGCTTGTTTCAGTCTGCGGCAGCCCGACAAAGGAGG
>CABMDX010000234.1 GCA_902385025.1 uncultured archaeon
GAGAGCGGGCTCACTCCGGATGAGGAGGTACGCCTGATCGAAATGACGATGACCGAGATCAGGGTGGATGAGTTCTCCGGAATAGAGATCGAGAGCTACCCTTCCCGAAAAGAGGGATCGCTCTTTGACAGGATCTTTGGAAGAAGCATCAAAGGCAGGATGACAGTTATTGGGCCCGCCAATCAGCTTCGCACCATTGAGAAGGACAAATACCAGATCAGCACCAAGGTTTCGGTGGGAGACTAAATGCCACATATCTGTACCCGCTGCAACAATGTCTTCGAATCTGGAGAAGACATCCTTAAGGGCTGCCCGGTCTGCGGTTGGAAGAAGTTTATGTTCACCAGGAGCAGGACGGACAACTCCGGGGTGCAGCAGGAGCAGATCATAACCCGGGCCATGGGCGTCCGGATCCCGCCTGGAAGAGGGAGAAAAGAGAAGACAGAAATGCTACATGAAGGCGCCTCTATCACAGAGGAGGCACAGCCCAAATATGAGGCCCAGGCCCAAATATCCTGGAGGGACAGGCAGAAGGAAAAGATACTGAGACGGGAAGATGAAGCCCAGGTCCCGAAAGGCAGGGAGGGAGCTGCGCTCGAGAGCATCAAGATCACGGCGCCGGGTACCTATGAGCTGAATTTGCCATCCCTATTCGAAAGGGACGAACTGATTATGGCAGTAAAGGAAGGAACCTATTTTATAGACCTGACATCAGCATTTAAAAAGAGTAAAAAGGATTGAGGATCAATCCCGAGCTATTCTGATCTCAATATCCTTCCAATCCTGGCCCACGCCCCGCAGAGTCTCGGCCATGGCAATCGCCGCATTGCCGATGATTTCCTGCGTGAAGGCATTCAATGCAATAGGCTTGCTGTCAACCTTCAGCTCGACGTTCATATCAGTGCCTTTAAGCTCCGCCGAATATGGCTATGGGCGGGGTATAAACGGTAGCGTTAGAGCTTATAGCCTGCGGCAGGGTGAAGACTGAGCCGGCTTCGGTGGTCACGTTTGTGTTCTTAACGGCAAACATAGGTGTGATTGTGACCGGAGTTGCACCCTTGATTGTGGTTACAGCCACGTTCGCTGGCTTCTTTCCAAGTGTGCTTAGATCCAGGACGTTGCTATTGACACTGCCGCCCAATGCGGTAGCCGCTGAAGTCGGCATGGTGGGAGATACCTGGGGCAAGGATACCGTTGCCAACTGGGTCTTCTTGTTTAATGTGCTCAATTCCAAAACATCTTCGGCGCTGGCCATAGCCACAACACCCGCCAGTAGAACTGCAACCATGGTGATAGTGAGAATTAACTTCATATATGAACCTCCTTTCTCAATGGGTACACAATATAACCCCGATTTCTGGTACGTGAGCTTTAACCATTTATTCCTTTTGCTTATATTCTTGCATGGCACCGGAATATTCGTCCATGCAACTCCATTGCGATTCGGCTGGACTAGGGCAAAATCATATACAAGGAAAGCGGTTGAAATGTGGATATATTTTGCCAGAAGGAAGCTCTGATGATTCTATCCAAAATAGGGCCGAATTCTCCAGCAAATTGAAATTCCGACCAGAAATGATTCACTGCTCCCTTTCCCAATTAATCTGGAAATAAAAATAGTAGTTTTGATAATTCGGTATTGAGCAGTCATTTTGTTTTCCAGAATCATCCTCTCCAGGCGCAGGCTCTCCCCCCAGCGAGCTGTTCCTGAAAGAATGAGCCCTCTCAAACCTCACTGTTTAAATAGCATATTCTCTATCCACCCCAGACGGAGAAAATTGATGGATCTTTACGAAGGCAAATTTCCTTATCTGCCGCAAAGGATTATCCGCCTCGGTGAACTGGCATGCAATCTCTGGTGGAGCTGGCACCCTGAGGCCAAAAGCCTCTTTTATCTGTTGGCTGGAAGCGGCTCTGAGTTCAAGGCCCAAAATCCTGTGAGACTGCTCAATCTGGTGGAGAAATCGGTGCTGGATACTGCAGCGAGTGACCATCGCTTTCTGAGGCGCTACGACGCCGTCATGGCCAGATTCGATGCCGAGGTGAATTCCTACCAGAGCTGGTTCAATTCCAAAATATCCAATGCCGGACAATACCCCATAGCCTACTTCTCTGCGGAATACGGCCTCCACCATTCCCTTCCATTTTATGCCGGAGGTCTCGGATTTTTGGCAGGCGACTTTCTTAAGGAGTGCAGCGACCTTGGCGTCCCAACGGTGGGCCTCGGATTCATGTACCCAGAAGGATACCTGCATCAAAAGATCTCTCCAGATGGCTGGCAGATGAATGAGAGCGAGAAGCTGGATAGAATTCAGGCTCCCATATGCAGGGTTCTCGACGGAGACGGCCAGGCCCTGACGCTCAAGGTTCCCATCATAGAATATCCCATTTACTTTGAGGTCTGGAAGGCGCAGATTGGACGAGTTCCACTCTATCTCATTGATACCGACATCGAGGCCAATGATCCCTGGAACAGGGGCATTTCAAGCCGCCTCTACATCGGAGATTCTGAGCAAAGACTCGTCCAGGAGATTATCCTC
>CABMDX010000235.1 GCA_902385025.1 uncultured archaeon
ATGATTTGCTTGAAGCCCTCCAGATCTCCAGCGTCCGCCCGCTCGCACAATCGCATGCACTCGGCAACAAATGTCTGGCGCACCGCCATGGCCTTGGGATTCTTCTGAATGGAGGCATATAGCTCCGGGTTCTGGTCCAGGATTCTGCCCACAAAGTCGATCATGATCTCGTAGACAGGAGACATAAACCTGCGTGACTTTTGCACATCGAAGTCCAATGCCCGCAAAGCTGCCCCGATGCCGATGTATGCGAAGTGGGTTAGCGCCTGCACCACAGCCATGATCTCATCATGCTCCTCGGCATCAAGGATCTCGATTCTGGCTCCGTCGGACTCGAAGAGTGATGAGATAAGTGGAAGCCACTTGCCGGTCTTTCCTTCCACGGGCGTGAAGATTATGGTCTGGCCCTTCAGGGCGGACATTGTCGGCCCGAACATGGGATGCGTGCCAAGCACTTCCACCCCCTTCGGAGCATAGGTCTTCATGGCCCTCACAGGCGCGGCCTTGATGGATGTCACATCCATGATCAGGCTGCCAGAATGCATGCGAGGCGCAACCTGGCGTATAACCTCGACCGTCTTCTCGATCAGAACGCTGACCAGCACGATGTCGCTCCTCTCCACTTCTGCAATCATATCGCTGGCGTAGCGCACCCCCAGCCGCTCTGCGACTGCCACTTTGCCGCTCGGCCCCCAGACTGCTACATCAAAGCCCTTCTCCTTAAAGTAGCGGGCGAACCATGAACCTGTCTCGCCCGTTCCCCCCAATATCAGAATGCTTGTCATCCTGCACCTCGTGCTCTCAGGCCCTCTCGAACCGCCCTTTCCATCACATTCACAGGAGCCTTCTTCCCGGTCCAGATCTCCAGTGCCTTCGCACCCTGATAGACCAGCATCATCACGCCATCGATGGCAACAATCCCGGCGGCGCGAGCATCGGAGAGCAGCTCCGTCTCGCGGTTGTAGACTATATCGAAGACCGCCTGACGACTATTCAGCAGCCGGCCATCGAACAGCCTCCGGTCCCCTTCATGCATGCCCACAGACGTGGCGTTTATTATTATGTCCGCCTGGCCTGCAAGCCTCTCCAGATCGCAGATATCATGGCCCGAGGCCCGTCTTCCCACCTGCGCCGCAAGGCTTTGAGCCCTCTGCGCATTCCTATTCGCGATGGAGATTCGGGCCCCTTCCTCTGCAAGCGTATAGGCAATAGCCCTTGCCGCGCCTCCTGCACCAATCATGAGCACATTGCTTCCATTGAACTCCAGTCCTGCATGCTGCATTGCCGAAAGTGCGCCCCATCCATCCGTGTTATGGCCCGTGACTTTCCCATCTCGGGAAAAGGAGATTGTATTCACGGCTCCGATGGCGGCGCAAAGTGGGTCGGGCTGCAAGAAATCCATCTCCAGCGCCTTCTCCTTCAGAGGAATTGTCAGGTTCAATCCGCAAAAGCCCATGGCTCTGGCTCCGAGCAGGGCATCTTCCAGCCGCTCAAGGCTGACGCGAAATGCATGATAGCATGCGTCTATGCCAAGAGCCCGCAGCGCTGCATTCTGCATGGCAGGTGAGAGGCTGTGTTCGATTGGATCTCCAAAGATCCCGAAGATCTTCATAGAGGACAGTATTGATGCCATTCAGCTAAATAATTTGCAGGACATACCACAAAGCTCCGCCCACCAGAGCACCGAAGGCTGTCGCAACCAGATTTACGCCGTTATTGCTCAAGATGCCACGCCTCTGCAGCGTCGCTCCCAGAAAGCTATCGAAGTTCGTGCCCAGGAATCCGCCAATCGCTCCCACGATGATGCCGGAGACCCCGACCATCCCTGTGCCTGTTGCCAGGAGCCCAATGATGAGGGCGCCGACGAAAGAGGCCGCTTCGCCGAGAGGCGTCACGCCACCATCCACGCCAGCCTCGGTCTCCTTGAAGGTTGTGATCATCCTGGGTTTGGAACGGCTGGTCTCGCCAATCTCGCTCGCCAGGGTATCTCCATTGGCGGTGGCGACGGATGCTATGAAGGAATAGATGAAGATGTTATTTCCGTAGACTCCGTAGCATATAGCCATGGCCAGAGGGACCAGACTGTTGCTGTAGACATTCTTGTAACCGCGCACGCCGCCATGAGACTGCGCGATTCCAAGCTTATTCTTGTAGGCATATCCATAACGCGTGAACCCGCCTCCCAGAAGATAGAAGGCGAGCAGGAGCAAGAACCATGGTAGCCCTCCAAAGAGAATCACAAGCAAGCAGACAATGGTCTCGCTGAGCACTGCGTCCGAATCGGCAGCTTTGGCCCAGTAAGCTCCAATCCCCAGGACCAGAGCGAAGATGCAGATGAGCAGGATGCGATGCAGTTCAGGCAGCGGATAGTCGAAGGAGAAGAGCCACATTACCATAGCTGTGCCAAAAGGAACTGTGAAGTCGCGCTCTCTGGAAGAGTGATGAAGAAACGCGCCAGAGAGCCCTCCCAAAATCGCCAGAAAGAGAATCCTCTCCGGAGAAAGGCTTCCGGAAGATATCAGGGCCGCAAGGGGATAGCCCAGGGCCACAGTGATCATGAGATAAATAATGCTGCCGGCCAGCGAATCGAACTTGCGGAAGGCAAGTGGAGCGAAGGTGGAAGCCACAAAGGAGATGGCTATGACATAGAGCGGCAGGTTGGTGTCGACAATGAGCAGCGCCGGCCTCATGATGAGAAGCATGGCCAAAGATGCACAGAGAAGGCGAGATCCCGGCTCCAGAAAGAAGACGGCTGCCAGAGGTATAACCGTGAATGCCTCGGCATAAGGCAGCAGTAGAACCATCAGCCCGATGGCA
>CABMDX010000236.1 GCA_902385025.1 uncultured archaeon
CGCGGGCCAAGAGAGCTACGGGCAAAAAGAGCAAGAGCCACTTCAATCCATTCATAAGCAGACGCCTTCCTGGAGAGAGGCGGTCATTTTGCGCATCAGGTAGGGCAGCAAAGAAAATATTTTGGAGCCCCGCACTTTCAGCGGAACTCCAGCTTCGCATCGGTCATGGACTCGAAGAGGTAGGCCTCTCCTGGAACGAGCGTTTCGTTCTCCCCCAGATGAGTCCAGCCCTGGTCTTCATACTTCCAGATGAAGGCCGATACCAGTCCCTTTTTCACTGCCTGCGGATATGAGTACCTCTTATGCTCGGCATTGACTGTGATATTATTCACATCCACGGTTCTGTTCACAGGCAGCCCGATCATATTCCATCCCTGATGCAGGTTCAGGCGGTAGGGAAGATCCACGGGCTTCCCGGGTATCTGCATCGAAAAATTGTCGGCGGCATCAATGAGGTATCCATTTCCGATCTCAAGCCGTGTCACGTTGAGCATGCCAGAATCCTTCATGCCGAAGTTCCATTCTTTGCCCGTGATGGAGAATATGCCTCTGTAGGGCTTATTCTTGAGATACTTGCTTGCCGAGGCATCCTTTGGATTCAGGTAAATGGCCACTGCATTCCAGCCCGAGGTAACATTGATGATCTGTACCTGGCCCGGAATCAGCACATACTCGACCTGGAAGTCTCTCTTCTCACCCATCTTCGGCTGAATGATTGGCCACATCACCCTCTTTTTCTCACCGGAATTGTACTCGTCATGCCACACAGCAAGGCCGTTCTCCTTCACCACAATCTTGTCTGCATCTTTAGGCAGCCAGACCTCGCCAATGATGGCAGGCGGGGCATTGAGATTCAGCTCGCCGCTGGAGCTATCGGATTGAATCCAGTAAACCCAGTCCGTAGCACTTTCATTATTCGGCGTGATGGATGCCGTCAGATCTGTCTTGTTTTCTCCAGTGGCAGTGGCATTGCCAAAAGACACCCGTGTGCTGTAGGGAAGAGAAGGCGACAAGGGCAAACCGGGCCTGAAGCTCGGATCTCCCAGGATCACATCCATATAAGCCGTCTGATTGAGCATTCCCTGAACTGATTCCTGCCAATCGGGAAGAGCCTCGTCATACTCTGAAATGGCTTTTAAGTTCTCTGCACCCCGGAATTTTAGCTTGAAGAGGTTGTCAGCCTCGAGCTGAGCCTGTCCAACGCTGCTATTCTCGTAGACCAGAGCCTGGTAGAACCTCTTGAAGTAGTCATCCGACACGAAGATCCAGGACAGTGCAGACTCACCAATGTAGTTGACAGCTCCGGCCCTGATGAAAGCCAGTGCTATGGAATCATCCATATCGCGTGGGATGTACATCCTGGTGCCGGATACATTCAGATAGTATCCCTTGAGGTTCACGGTAACGCAGGCCGAGGCCGTGGTAGTCTGCGGCGGGAGTATCATCTCCTTTACATGCTGGCCGGTGAGGGACGAATCCATCATGGACCAATCCGAAAGCTGCCAGGCCTCCTCATTGCCATGATGATCGAAGTGAACTATGCTCTTGCCATTGTTCATCTGAGAGACTGCTTGCTGATAGGTGGCCTCTTCATAACGCAGATCCTTAACATTCAGCCCTGCGTCCAACAGATAATCCCTGATGCTCATAGCAGTCGGAGCCTGCGGATAAGAGAGAGGCGGCGAGGATATGACCAACGCATTGTCCCTCCAGGCGCCTCCAAGCCGGTCATAGGCCAGTGTCCGAGCCAGGAGCTGAGATGCATCATAAACTGAGAGCCCGGTGATCCTTCCCACTGCCACACTGCTGTAGTTATTCTCCTGCATGGGCAGTTGATAATCCCTGAATATCTCATACTCCATGATAGGTGTCAGCTTCTGGATGAGGCCAGTGGAGATGAAAGGCATGGAGCCCGTATCGCCCACCACCATCAGATACTCAGGAGAAAGCCCGAGATCATCGACCTTTTGCTGCAAAGCTGCCTCCTCATTCAGGGGATCAAGCTTCTGCGGGTCTTTGGCCACATCTATGAGCATTGCCCTGCGAGCCGACGCGGCTGCTGCTGCGACCAGCGACAGCCTCGGGACTTTCGTGTGGCTGAAAGAGGTGATATTCACGGCATCCGTATCAGATCGAACAATGATTGTGCGGTTATCCGTCTTGAAGGTATAGCCATCGCCAGCTTCAATATTGAACTTCCACTTCCCGGGAGTCAGGAGCTGCACCTTCAGCTCATAGAGCTTGCCAGGTGCTGTATCCGTGATCTTCACTTTGCCAATGCGCCCGTCAGGACTGTATAAATTCAGGGCCGTGTAGCTGGCCTCTCGATCCAGATTCCAGGATATATTCGTCCTTCCAGAGTAAATCCAGATCGGATAGGTAAGATTGATCACCGGCCAGTCGTCCCTGTTCTCCAGAGTATGATTGTAGGTAAATCCATCATAAGCAGCGGTAGCACCCGTGTCCAGTCCCTTTTTCCAGCCTGAGTCCATTGGGAACAGGATTTCTACCTCTGCATTCAAGCTGACGGATTTGCCCGGATCGAGCTTGTTAACACTCCATCGCAGCAGAGAGCCGTTGATGAAGGCACTATCCGCGTTTGACGGCAGCCCGGTGTAGGGATCAGTAATATTCACCAGCCCACTGCTCGGCCTCGGCCATTTAATGAGCCTGCCCATGGGAAAAACATCCACCAGACGCACACCCTTCATCACTTCATTGCCAGTGTTGCTCATGGTGAAGTTGAGTCTGACGATTTCCCCCATCTCCTCTGCGGGAATCTCGCTGGGGCTTATCTCCGTCCTGACCAGTAGATCATCGAGCAGAGTGCGCTTTACAACTGAATTGGCGGCAGGAGGCAGCAGAGAGAGATCATGGGAATTGGCAAAAACCACCATCGACGGGCTCTCGCCTCTCTTTTCCATTTGCCCGACCAGAAATTGGCTGTCGCCTTTCATGAGCGTGAGGTTCATCTGGCTAAGATTTTGCCTTGCCGATTCAGAGATCGGACCCACTATCAACGCATCTTTTGGATCCAGGCGCTCTATTGCAGCTTTCGTCTCCTTCGGGACCGTACTGTCCACAAAGAGGACCGGCCAATTCAGATAGGAGGCAATCGGCGCGGCCTGGAGCGCGGCGCTGTAGTTCTCACCCACGATTACAACACCAGGAGAACGCTTCCAGCGGAGGCTTATCTTTCCCGCGAGATCATAGCTGTTGTTCGCCGCCAGCACACTGCTGCTCTTCCAGGAGACGTTTCCTATCCCCAGGGTCCGATTGCCTATCTGCTGCAACAGCCAGCGCGCGGCGGGTGTTGGGCCCTCCAGCTCCGACCAGATAGGAGTATGGACAACATTGTATTCGAAGGCCATGCCACGGGCTTTCGCCTGGATGATCTCCTCAATATACTTCACTGCGCCCTCAACATTCTGGGTGGAGAGAACATAGCCCACATAATCGTCGCTCAACCGGACATAAACCGGCCTGTCGCTCTGACTGCAAGCCAGTTGCACATCTTGAGCAGAAAGAGGCGATATGATGGCAAAGTCCACAACTTTGATCATCTCCGCAAAGTTGTATCCCTGCTTGCGATCAAAGGGATTGTCAAGCGCAACTCCGATCTTTGCGGGCCCAAGATCCGAGGTGATATTGCGGGCCTCCAGGACGATCTGCATAAGCTGATCTTGCTTCCACTGATTCCAGCGCTCCTGGTTATAGCTATTGAGACTGACCTTGCTGAGATCTATCCCGGTATCCTGATAGAACTTTTCTTTGCAGACATCGCAGAAGCAGAAGCTCTCACTCTGGAAGCCAAACTTATAAAGGACGATGCCGTCTGCTTTGTAATCGTTGATCAGAGTCTCTATCTGATTGTAGAGATGATCCCTCACCTCGGGATTCACGGGACAGAAGTAGCTGGCATTATCCGGCGTATCGGGATTTGCCACCTGCAGCCAGCTTTTATCGAACTTGGAGCTATCGGGCACCTGTCTGGAGAGGCCCGCTTCCGCCAGAAGCGCCTTCTGGGCATCAGAAACAATCTTGATCTGATCTGCCAATGATGGAGTGATCATTGGTATCTCCAGAGAAGCTGTGACATAGGCCTTCAAACCATCTTTGTGAGCCGCTTCAATCAGGGCTTTGACCTTGTCCCCATCTCCATGAATGGTGATTGCACTGATATTGGCTGCCTTAAAGGTATCAAGGATTGCAGATGCGCCATATTTTTCCAGATCGCTTTCCTCGATCCAGCCGTTTCTCTCTCCGGCGTTGACATCTCTGGGAAGAATGAGCAGCGGCTTTGTGACGGTGTGATTGTCCTCTGACC
>CABMDX010000237.1 GCA_902385025.1 uncultured archaeon
GCCGTCAATTGTTTCGATAACGTTTTGGAGATCGATCTATCATCCATTTCCGCCTGGATCTATAGAGGAATGGCCCTTTATCGACTAGCGAGGCATGAAGAAGCTCTAGCCTCGTTCGAAGAGGCATTAGAGATCAACATCTCCGATCCAGCAGCGTGGCACTTCAAGGGAGAGGCCCTTAATAAGCTTGGGCTCAAAGAAGAATCTGATAATGCTTTTGCCAAAGCGGCATCATTGGGGTGGAAGTGGGAGGTGGCTATACACTGAAGATCGGCTTGCCATAAAATCCGTGGATAACAAGACCTGCCAATAGAATCGGATTCCAAGTTGCGGTATATGGCGAGATAACTCTCGCGAAACTCTCTTCTTGTTAATGCTGTTGCTGTGTAGATCAACTATTTCTGCATCATATATGCAGAACCTGGAGATTCACCTGAGCATTCATGCTTCGAAAGCTGGGATTTCAGGGTTTGGCAGGAAATGCTGGAGGCCGCTAAACGGCAATGTACCTGCCGTCGAGCAAACCCATAGTTTAGGCCTTATAGCCCAGTTCTTTTGCCTTGGATAGAATGCGGCCTTTGATGAACCATTAATTTGAATTATAGGGAGACATTCTCCCTTTATCACACCCCCAAGGCCCATATTTTCAGGTTATCAAAACTGATGTGAACCGTTTGATCGTCTAGTGCCCCTGCAGCCAGTCCTATTCTGCCTGCGGGTATAGTGCTGTCTTGCGCCTCACCTATCTTTGCTCCATTGGCATAGAAAGTGAACCTATCTCCTTTGCATTCAACTCGGAGGATGTTTTTTGCATTTCCAACATTTATTTTACTGGACCAGGCATAAGGCACGATCTCCCTCCACTGGCCTTTTTGGTTTATATCGAACCTGTAATTGCCAGTGCCTGAAACCTGGAAACAGTAATAATTTCCAGATGTGTCGCGGCGCAGGACCAATCCATATTGATTGTTGTCAGGGCCTTCTTCTTGTTTTGTCTCGGATTCAACTGAAAAGTCCTTGAAAATCGGGCAATCAGGAGGATATGACCACGAAAGACCGGGTTTCTTTCGGATTATATGATATCTTCCGTTTTCATAGCCCATACTGCTCATATCCGGATCAGACGATTTTCTTGCCCAACCACTATTCATGTCTGAGAAATCGTCGGAGTATAGCAATTCACCCAAACCGCTCGATGCTAAAGGAGCATAGGGAGTGGATATGGTTTCATTAGAAGGGGATGATGCATATCCTTCAACCTCTCCGGTATATGGGGATTGGCTTTCTGATAAAGAGGTGCCAGGGCCTCCAGCTTCAGAATCGTATGCATACCCTTCAACCTTGGCAAATCCGCAGGACGACTGCGAATTCCAAGACCATGTGTCAGGATCAGAGTCAACAACTGTATAGTTTCCTGCAGGAATGATCTCATTAGGGTGAGATATCCACCAGACGTTAGCCACGCCGGAGCCGGACTCAAGAGTAACTGTCCAAGGCCCGAAGATCTCACCATCTCCATTTTTTAGAGCGATAGTCCCTGCTGAAGTAGTTCCCTTTCCCCAATTCCAATGATAGGTATCGATGTAAGTCATCATATACGGCCTATCAATGCTGAAAAACGGGCCGCAAGTGGGAGCGTTCTTCACGGAGTAGATATTCCAACTGTCGTATAGGACCTCGCTATGTGATTTGTCTGTTGCACTGGGTTCACCTGCTGCGCCATTTCTTTCTTGCAGATCCACAACCACAGGCCGGATGACCTGGCCATCGTCTTGGATCAGGAGCATTTCTGAGCCATCAGGATCTATATCGATAGAAGATTTATCCCCCGCATTCATATAGGCTGAATAAACTGCTGCGCTGCCGGTTTCATTATCGATGATCATCAAATGATGCCAGCCATCCTCTACGGCTTCAAAACTGACCTTGTAGGGGTCATTGCGTTGTTCGGTCCATATTAACCCCCAACTGCCCGATTCATTTTCGAAAAATGGAAGGATGGAGACTGGATAGAATCCGCTTATGCTCTCAGTTTTCTGGTCCATCTCCATGCTCGCGCCTTTACCTTCCCAAATAACATTTACCGGGCAGAGCTGCACTAAGATTCTTCTTGATGGAATGGGATTGTCGCTGGGTTTTTCATAAGACTCTGGCAATGATTGCGTGGGGCCTCTTTGTTTTTTCAGCTTGTCGCCATAAAGCCAGGCACCTAGCTGTGCTCCGTAGACGTTGATGCAATATTTCTCAGGGTCGTTTGGCGAATTTGTTTTGAATAAGCGATATCCCTGCTCAATTTCATTTGCAAGAATAGAAACGACTGCTCTATTAGGCGGTTCTTTTAATTCTGGATCATATAATAGTGTCTCAACAACTTCATCAATAGCATTGTGGACGTTCCCGATCATAGCCTCGCCCAGGCCGATGGGGCCCCACTCCCCGCGCCCTTGCATCTCATAGTATGCGGTTCCAAATAGATGATACCACATGCCAGCATTTTGCCCTTCGCCAAGCGGTTCGCGGGTTACCATCGGTTCGAGATATTTATTAAAGAAAGTCAAATCACGTGGAACATCGGTGAAAGTCTGATCATTTTCTCGAGCAAGAGATCTCATCAGATTGTGGGATAGTAATAAAGCCTCTCGAACATCACCCTTTCTCTCTTTGAGTGCCAAAAACAATACATCTCCAGGAGTCAGCTTTTTGCCGTTGTTGTTATCATAGCAATCCATGATTCCATAATACAGCGACCTCTCAATTCCGTGTCCTTTAACGCTCTCAGGGGTTATCGTCCTTGTATTGCGATCTTTTTCGGTCGTAAACACAAATTTTTCGCTAATCCGATCGATGGTGCCCCCCTGTGATTGGAGCCAGGAGAGAGCAGGCAAAGCGCCGACTGCATTATCAGATGAAAAAGCTTTGATGGCGTTCTCATCGTTATATCGATCAATGGCGTCTTCAAAATCCGCCTTTAAATCCTCGTAATTTACCTGTATGCTGCCGTAATTGACTACTTCATCTATTGGAATTAAAAATCTCAATGCAGCTTCCGCGCATAATCCCTTTGAGCAACCAACGCACTCAGAACGGCCTTCCGCTCCGGTCTCAATTGCATTATTGCTGGTCTCTTCCACTGGCATGGAATACGAGCGATTCAAGCTCGCCTCCACCACCACGCCCCTGGAGCCAGCGTTATAGCTCCCTTCAAGGGATATCGTGAAGCTTGCCTCTTTTGCATCAGATGGCACAGGAAGCGTAACCGAGAATTGCTGATTCATCACATCCCCAGCAAGACCATTTTTGGGGAATTTCTCCTGATGAAAGCTCTTAGGCTCCTGGCCATCCACGCTGACGCTTACATCTATAGTCGCACCCCATCCATTGCCCGCGCTGGCCGTGCCGGAGACTGTCAGCTCGTCTCCCGTGAGCTTTCCTTCCAGCTTCCTGTAACAGGTGAACCCTTCCGAGTCTTTGGGCGCAGAGAGACCTGCTCCGGAGACAGAATAGCTAACCTGCAGCCCATTGAATGGCTCTGCAGGAAAGATATCTGCCAGGGTCATTGAAGACGATATAAAAAATATCAGGAAAACAAATTGAAAAACAACCATCATATTTGCAATATGATGACTTGATCTTGAAATACCGAATCCCTCCTATTTGGTTGTATCTCAGGTGTTTTAAGCTCATAAAGATTCCATATCTACTCGGGCTTTGAGAACTCGATTACGCGTTTATTACCATTTCATCCTATCGATACCCTATTTTCCTTTCATTTTTTGCCTCAACCACCTCATTTTGCTTTAGGCTTCGACAGCCTCCTCTAGGCTAGACCAGCTTTTCGGAGCGTTCTGAGCTGATACAAGTTGAAGGCGATAGCTGTAAAAATCATCTTGACTTGGACCTTGTGGATAGTGGTAACGAGGACGTGAGCCGCCTTGAAGACAGCTTTTGGTACCGCAAATGGCCTCTCACCTGGTGATCTCATCTTGCTGATCTGTAGATTCCGTCCTCTGTCCCATGCGTTCAACGGATGACCTCTCGTTGCCTCTACATGGTCACCGATCTGCCCTAGGCAGCGGCTCCAAAATAGTCTTTGTTCCTGTAGATGGTTTTGCCTACTCTGGATAGATCTACCTTGCTATATGCCTGTTTCAGTCCAAAACGCATAAATAAATTCATAATAATAAATAGTATTTATAGTATATAAAAACGTAGTCTAACTTAGGCATTGCTGCCAGTACAAAGGTATTTTATCTAACTGATAGCATATTGAATATCTTATGGCATGCAGTACATTTCCAGAAGTTGTGGATATAACTTCTGTTCCCGTATGCCAATCTATCTTCGCCTTGCCCATGTCACTGCCACCCCGAATATACTACAATCTATTTCACATGAGCAAATTGCAGCCAATCAAAACCACGCAAAACCGCTATGCTTCAGTCCATAGGAGTGCGGGGAAAGGGATTCGAACCCTTGAACTCCTGCGAGAATAGATCTTGAGTCTATCACCGTTGGCCTGGCTTGGTTATCCCCGCGTCCGACCTGCTGGAATAACAGATCGAACCTCATCAAGGCACCTCCGGGTTTATGAAGCTTGCCATTGTCAATGGCTGCAAAAATTATCTAACCATAGCTGAATAAGAATGACCACTTAGTTGAAAAGCCTTGCTCAATTATAAATTCTTTTGCCATCTGAGAGCCCAGTTCGTGCCTCTTTCGATCTTTGCGCCTGTAGCTGTCCCTTTTATGTTGCCCGCAGTCCAATGTAATGATGCAAAACTCTATCCAGAATAGTCGCTAGGACTACATGATCTAAAGTAGTGTGAGGATAATTATCCTCACCCCACTTTGCTCGAACTTCCGAGGAAATCGCTGCTATTTCGTTGCAGTATTCTAGATCGTGATTAACCTAAACGTCTCCCATGCGCCAATGGCATTGCGGTTAGCCACAACAGCTCCGCCACCGCTACCTTCTGCACAGAGATATTGGCCATTGGCGGCCTGAAAAGCTACATTGCCGTCTCCTCTATATATATCTCTAAATGTCTCCCATGCGCCTATTGCGTTGCGATTGGCTACAACTACCCCTCCACCGCTGCCTTCTGCACAGACATATTGGCCGTTAGCTGCTTTAAGGGCTACATTGCCGTTTCCTCGATCAATGAGGTTGAATTTCTCCCAGGCGCCAATAGCATTTCGGTTGGCTACGACGACTCCGCCACCGCTTCCTTCGGCGCAGACATAATGGCCATTGGAGGCAACAAGGGCAAATATATTCGGTCAGAGCTGAAGAACACACCTCTGAACAACAGACACGCTA
>CABMDX010000238.1 GCA_902385025.1 uncultured archaeon
GAGCCGGGAGACGTGATCGCAACGGGCACGCCACCGGGAGTGGGGCCGCTGCAAAAGGGAGATGAGGTGGAGATAGAAGTCGAGGGAATTGGGGTGCTCAAGAATTCTGTTGTGTAGCAAAAATTTCTGCATAGACTTATCTCCCCAAAGCAAGAGCGCTTTTCATGCAGTATTCTGAGGGCAGTCTTGGAAGGGTCTTCGTCTTGAGAATGGATCATGGAGAGGATCTGATCGCAATGCTTCAAAAGTTCGCATCCGCAAAGAGGATCGAGTCGTGTATGGCTCTTTTCCTTGGCGCCCTGCAAAAAGGCCATGTCGTAACAGGCCCGGAGCATCCCACGGTCCCGCCCATCCCGCATAGCGAGATATTTGATGGCGCATGGGAGACCTTTGGCATGGCCACGATCTATCCCTCGGCTGAGGGGCCGAAGATCCACATTCATTCAGCTCTTGGGAGGGGGCGTCAGGCATTGGCAGGCTGCATTCGAGAGCAGGCCGAGATCTATCTCATAGTAGAGGCGGTGCTCTTCGAGTTCTTTGGCCTGGAGGCAAAAAAGGCGTGGGATGAAAAAATGGAGCTTCACTTGCTTGCGCTTGAAGATCGGCTGTCTCAGGGATCGGCCATGATCCAAAGAGAAATGATTTAGTTTGGGAATGATTTGTGATATTATGATAAAAAATATTATGATCGCGACCGATGGATCGGAGACCAGCGAGAAGGCTGCAAAGGCTGGCATAGATATTGCCCGCCGATCTGCAGGCAGCGTCACAGTTGTTTATGTGATGGACATCTTCCGTCTGGCATATTTGCCTGGCTACACAACCCTCCCGGGAATAAAAGAGCAGCTCTTGGAGTTGATGAAAAAGGAGGGGAAAGAGGCAACGGATTTTGCAGCAGAGCTGGCTATGAAGGCAGGAGTCCCCTGCAACAAAATCGTGGCCGAAGGAAGCCCAAGTGAAGAGCTTCTCAAGATCTCGCGTGAGTCGGGAATGGATCTTCTGGTCATGGGAAGCGTGGGACGCACAGGCCTGGATCGATTCCTTCTGGGCAGCGTGGCAGAGAAGGTAGTGCGGAATTCTACAGTTCCTGTATTGCTCATTCGAGAGTGAGAGACAGCAAAAAGGCCAATGCCGCCAGTTCCCTCACCATTATTTCCAAACTTTATGGATTATAGAATTTAAAAAATATTCCCTGCAGTTTAGGCCATAAGGCTGCGTTCCGGCCTTTTGCCATAGCTACAGCTTGGGATTCAATTGTATTGCGTTTCCGGATGAGCTGAGATCTATGAAAATTCCCATCAGCTTGTTGCCGTCGAAGTATCCATAGATCGGATAGCTACCCGGCCCTGGAGTGATCTGAAGGCTCTTTCCGCCATCGCTAGCGATTATGAAGCCGTTGACTGCGCTGAGATATCCCAGGATCTGATAGTTGCTGAAGGGCCTTACAGCATAGGTCTGCGAGGACTCGCCTACGCCCCATTGGCCGGACCCGAATGGATCGCCGCCGGTCCAAGCCTTTCCAATGCCTTTATTGAAGAGATTTTCTGCAGCCTTCTCTCCAGCACGGTACTCCACTTCTCCTGCTGCGGATGCCATAATAGGCAGCAGAAGAGATGCTGCTACTATAATTAGCATCGCCTTTCCCAGTATCTTCGTATAAATCCACCTCTGGCTATTTTGGAATTGTATTTTGGAATTGTGCACTCATGATTTAATTTTCTTTCGGCAAAAATTCCAGTATTTATTTGAGTTAGAAGATACGGCTCGCATATTCTGCCTTTTCTGGCCGTTCTGATCAGGCAATGCCCATTGAGGTGGATCTGGCACCAACCGTTGGAACTGGTTTTTTAAAACTATTTATGATTCAATATATTTAGGTTAACATGCTGATAGGAGCTTTTATCTGAAGAGACCGTGAACATGAAAGAAGGATATCCTGACTGGATCCTTAGGCAAATAATTTCCGTAACCCTCGCCCAAAATAACCCTATTTCAGCGAAAGCTTTATAATATCTCCGCCAACTCGTAAACCATAATCCAAAGCATTGGTTTACAATGTGCGGGGGCGTATTTACGAATCAGGCAGCCATCGTTATAGCTGTTTATTTGCTGGTCATGCTCGCCATCGGAGCCTGGGGGCTGCGCATAAGGGGCCTGGAGGAGTTCCACCTGGCAGGCAGAAGCCTGAGGATAATCCTTCTCACTGGAACCTTTTGCGCAACTATTGTCGGAGCATCGTCAACAATCGGCATGGCTGGCCTCGGATTTAGCAAGGGCCTGCCCGGCGCCTGGTGGATGCTTTCTGGTACGATAGGTCTTTTCGTCCTGGCATTTTTTTTTGCCGAAAGGATCAGAGCCACCGGATGCTTTACTCTGCCGCAGCTTGTGGGCTCATTTTACGGAGACAGGTCCAGGCTGGCAGCCTCTGTTCTCATAGCAGTCTCCTGGGTTGGAGTCATTGCTGTGCAGATCCTTGCTTCCGGCAAAGTTCTCAGCGCTGTTTTCGGCGGAAGCCAGACCCTTTTTATGGTTGGCTGCACAGCGGTATTCGTCCTTTACACCGCCCATGGCGGGCAGAGCTCAGTGGTCAGGACTGATCTGGCCCAGCTCCTGATAATCGTATGCGGAATGATTCTTCTGTTCTTTAAATCCCTGAGTGCTGCAGGGCCCGGCCTTCTTGCCGCGCAGAGCTTTCCCACATCAGCGCAAATGGGTGGTTGGGATGTGCTCTCAATGGTGCTGGTGGTCGGCTCTGCCTATCTGGTGGGTCCGGACATGTACTCGCGTCTTTTCTCAGCGAACAGCCCCAAAGATGCCAGGATCTCGGCATTCATCGCGGCTATAATCCTGATTCCGCTATCATTTATCATCACGCTTCTGGGCGTCTTTTCAGGATCTCTTTTTCCAGAAGCCTCACCAGAGCAGGCCATTCCCTCTCTTCTGACAAGCCTCCTCTCTCCAGGAATGGAGGGGCTGGTTGCTGCCGCACTCCTGGCCGCTTTTATGTCCTCGGCAGACACGAGCCTCATGACTGCCACATCCATTCTCACCTTTGATATCTACAACAGGGCGAGGCCAAACGCTGTTAGCGGGCATCTGCTTCACTTCTCCAAGGCGATGGTCCTGATCATTGGAGCCTCTGCCCTTCTGCTGGCCATAACAATTCCAAGCATCATCAAAACCCTGCTTGTGGCATATAATGTATTTACCAGCGGACTGCTCTTGCCGGTAGTATGCGGGTTCTATAAAGAGCGCCTCGGCCTCACTTCATCCGGAGCACTCTCGGCGCTGATAGGTGGTGGCGCTACTGCTCTCCTGGCCGGCCAGAGCTATCCGCTGCTGGGCATGGCCGTCTCTGCATTATTCCTGTTTGGCGTAAGCTGGCTTGAAAGACTGCAGCGCCCTGTAAGGATGCAATAATGGCGGTGCTTTATAATGCCGGAAAGAGGGAGAGTAATTGAGATACGGAACGCTCCCAGCAATTCTCAATTTTGTATCTTATTCATACATTCTATTATGTAAAAATGTTTCACCGTTATCAAATCATTAGGAAATTACTTATTGTTGCACGTATTAGTGCATGTTCATGACAGGAGTCTTTGAGCGGATTATTTGGCAAAATAAGAGGTCAGAGGTAATTAGATCTCGCAGGGGAGACCGAAAAGTCCAGGAGCTGGAGACTGCCAAGGAGATTCTGTCAGAGGTCTTCAGTGTGAAGATCTCAGATGTAGATGAGATGATCCGCAATCGCTATTCTCAGGATGCTTATTGGGCTGAAAATCGCGAATCGTTCGGACAGGAGAAAAAGGAATTATGGACCAGAGAATCTTCTCAATGAAAATCGAGCTTTTTTCTACCCCGGAGAAGCGCTACAGGTCCTGTTTCCTTCCTGCAGCTCAACTCGAAGGTCAAAGATTGGGCTTATATCCGCGAGGCTCGTCAGCTATTTCAATTGTGGCTATCGCATGCTTGAAGACCAGCAACTGGCCCTTCGCAGTCTGAAGGAGGATCTCATAGGGATTGAAGGCCTCAAGGGTACCTGTTACGGGCTGGCCGCCTGAAATCAGGCGCACCACTACCTTCTTGCCCTTGAACTTTGGTATAAATTGCGGCAATGTTTGCTTTACTGCGCTTTTCTCATCTTCGGACATTTCCATCCATTTCTCTTTGTCCACCTCCGCTTATTAACCTGCCCCTTCCTTTTGGAGTTCCCGCAGCCATTCAACTGCTTGCATCTCTATGTTGCTGTTCTGGAATATCGAAAATCTTTGCTCTTCCTGCCGGGATGGATGGATGAAGGGCAATATCCCCGCGAGAATAATTGCGAACAATGTTTAAGCAGGCAATAAGTCCAAAAGATTATCTCGCGCATGAATGCCAGGGCCACCAGAAAGACTATGGACTAGAAGACACTGAAAAAGACTCAAGCGAGACTGAGGTCGAGTGCCCAGCGCGGGATATGGTGCGCCCGCAGCACTTGGGCTCTTTCGAGGTGCAAAGATGATAATAGCCTTGCCCGACGGCAGCAGGAGAGAAATGGAAATGGATTGCAGCCGCGTCGAAGACATCCTGAAGATGCTTGACATTAACTCCGTTGAGGTTATTGTAGCCAGGAATGGCAAGATAATCTCAGAGGAGGAAACCTTGAGCCCAACCGATGAGCTGAAGATCGTGCGAATTGTGCACGGCGGCTGAAAGTCAGTCCAACTTGAAAGGTGCTTTAGAAGGCTCATATCATTATTGCCGGATTTGATAAAAATGCTCATCGATGCCGAAAAAAAGAGATACTCCCGCCAGATTCGCCTCTTTGGAGAAGCCGGCCA
>CABMDX010000239.1 GCA_902385025.1 uncultured archaeon
AGAGTGCCATAGCCAATTAACCTCTGCATTAATCTCATTTTCCGATTGCTTAATGGTCTTGCCATGCCTTAGCATATATAATGATCCTTACCCAGACGGGCTTTTATATCAGAAATTCATTCTCGCTCTTGTGAGATGACTTGATCCTTAGAACTCATTATTCTGGCGAAATAACTCCGGATTTGGATGGAAAAGAGGTTAAGCTTGCGGGCTTTGCCCATGAGACGCGCAACCTCGGCGGCATAGCATTCCTGGTGCTGCGGGACCGGCAGGGCCTGGCTCAGATCACTCTTGTAAAAAAGCTGGTTGGCAAGGAGATGTTCAAGAGCGTGAGCGCCATCAGCCGGGAGAGCGTGGTCCTGGTGCGGGGAACTGTGAAAGCAGAGCCCAAAGCTCCGCGCGGATTTGAGATTCTTCCAGTTGAAGTCAAAGTGCTGAATGCCGCTCAGGTGCCACTGCCGCTGGATCCCACGGAGAAGGTGGAGTGCGAGCTGGACACGCGCCTCGATGCCAGGTTCATGGATATTCGCAGACCTATCGTTCTTGCAGCCTTTGAGATTGAGAGCGCAGTGCTTCAGAGCCTGCGCGCCTATTTCTGTGGCAAAAGAATCACTGAGGTTTTCACACCCAAGATCGTTGCCGCGGCCACTGAGGGTGGCACGGATCTGTTTCCCATCAGCTACTTCGAGAAGGAGGCTTTTCTGAACCAGAGCCCTCAGCTCTACAAGCAGATGCTCATGGCAGCGGGAATGGACAGGGTCTTTGAGATAGGCCCCATCTTTCGCGCCGAGGAGCACGATACGCGCCGCCATTTGAATGAGGCCATATCCATCGATCTGGAGGTCAGCTTTGCAGACGACAAGGACGTCATGGAGATCCTGGAGGACGCAGTTGCCGGAGCCTACCGATATGTGGCTGAGAATTGCCAGTATCAGTTGGGGGTCCTGGGGCTGGATTTGCATGTTCCGAAAACACCCTTCCGCAGGATCACCTACACAGAGGCTCTGGAGCTGGCAAGTGAGAGGGCGGGCGTTAAGATGCAGTGGGGAGATGACCTGGATACGGAGACTGAAAGGTTCCTGGGCGAGACCATCGGCGAGCACTATTTCCTGACCGACTGGCCGTCATCCATCAAGCCCTACTACACACTGCCTTATGAGGATAAGCCCGAGGTCTGCAGGGGATTTGATCTCATGCATCCGCGCATGGAGCTGGCCAGCGGGGCTCAGAGGGTTCATGATTACAGCATGCTGGTGGAGAGAATCCTAGAGAAGGGCCTCGACCCGGACGGCTTCGAGTTCTACCTCAAGGCCTTCCGTTATGGCATGCCGCCGCATGCTGGGTGGGGACTAGGACTGTCTCGCCTCGTCATGACCATGTTAAAGCTCGAGAATATCCGTGACGCGGTAATTTTCCCGAGGGACAGAAAGCGGCTGGTGCCTTGAGAGATCTATTGATATCTTTTATTTTTTAAAAATTCTTATTTGAAGGTCTGCCTGATGACCGCTATATTCGGAGAGCTTCTCTCCTTCTCCCAGGAGAAGGGGCCCGATATCCGCTTGAAAGTATTCGGCGATGAATTCTATGCCCGCTACGAAACGCCTGAGGGCTACTCGGTCATTTACGATCAGGAGCTGGGCCTCTTTGTCTATGCCCTTCTCCAGGATGGCCGGTTCGTCTCCAGTGGCGTGAATCTTGGCAGCAGTCCGCCGCCTAATCTTGCACTTCATCTTGAGGAGGATCGCAGGGTTCAGACCTCAAGAGCCGAATCAAGATTTCCTAAAAGATGAAAATCATGTGAAATATTTAAATAGTATCTTGGAAATACCTTAACACTTGTCCAAGGCCAGCATTGTTGAGGTCGATCCAGCATGAGTTCTATATTTGGAGAGTTCCTGAACTTCTCTCAGGAAAAGGGGCCCGAGGTAAGGCTCAGGGTCTACGGAGATGAGTCCTACGCTCGATACGAAGATGCCCAGGGCTACAGCGTGGTTTATGACCCGGATAGGGGACTCTACTGCTATGCTCTATTGATTCACGGCGAGTTTGTATCGAGCGGCGTGGATCTCAGTACACCCCCACCGGCAGGAGTTCGGCGTCACTTTAAAGAGTTGGAGGAAGTTCGCAACAGAAAGTTTGAGGCGCGTTTTTCCCGGATAATCCCTCCTGCCAGCTCCTTTAGGCCCAGCCTCAACCTCAAGACCTTTGGATCAGAGAAGGGACTGTTGGATGGGAGGAGAGTCTGCGAGGGTGAGGTCCGGGGTCTGACGGTGATGGTTCAGTTCCAGGATCTGAAGAGCTCGGTTACGCGTGAGGATGTTGATGCCCTGCTCAACGGCCAGGACTATCACGAAAACGGCAACTTCTGCTCCGTGCGCGAGTATTTTCGACTCATGTCCAATGGCAAGCTGGATTATTCCAATGTGGTGCTGGGACCTGTGACTCTGGCCCGCAACCGCCAGTATTACATCGAAAATCTGCTGGTAAAGGAGGCTCTGGACCTGGCCGCAGAAGAGGGCGTGGATCTTTTGCAGTTCGACTCGCAAAAAGTGGGCATTATCGATGCTCTGAGCTTTATTTATGCCGGACAGACTCAGTATTTGGGAGAACTCTGGCCGCATAATTATTATATAAACATGAAGTATGGTGGAATGGCGACCTGCTTTTATATGCTTTCCAGCATGGGGCGCAGCAAGGAAGAACTCTCCATTGGAACCTTCTGCCATGAGAGCGGGCACATGCTCTGCCGCTGGCCGGATCTCTACGACTACGGCAATCGGGATGGCGACTTTGAGAAGAGCGCCGGGATGGGCTACTACTGCCTCATGAGCGCCGGAAACCATAACGATGGCGGAAAAACACCGTCTCCAGTCTCCCTCTATCTGAGAAATCTTGTGGGATGGTGTGACAGGAGAGTCACGCTAAACCGCCCGGGCAGCTACCAGGCAGATCATGGGGATTACGGCAGCGTCATGATCTATGAGACCGGCAAGATCAACGAGTATTTCCTTGTAGAGAACCGCTCCCAGATAGGCCTTGATGCCTCTATTCCCGCCAGCGGCCTTGCCGTCTACCACTGTGATAGCATGGGATCGAATGAATGGCAGGGCGGAACGCCATCCAGGCATTATCAATGCGGACTGCTGCAGGCAGATGGCAGACTGGATCTTGAGACCAATTGCAGTATGGGAGACGAGCAGGACCTCTTCGGTCGTATGGAGGGAACAGCCCTCAATCATGCTACAAGGCCGTCTTCGGTACTCTGGGACGGTTCGGATTCCGGCCTGGAAATCTCGAATATCAGCGCACCAGGTCAGGTCATATACTTCGTGGTGGGAAGTGATCTGGCGGATGGGGAGCATAAAGCTATAGGAGAATCTGTGCCCCATGCTGCCATTCCAGACGGAGATGTCCGGGGCCACAGCGATTCCGTATTAATTGAGCAGGAGGGCAAGGTGTTGAGGCTGAAGGTTTATGTAGACATCAGCCATAGCAATATTTCAAATCTGAGGGTGGAGCTCATCTCTCCCCGTGGCGAGAGGGCAATCCTGCATAATCGCACTGGCATAGGCAAAAAGGATCTCCAAAAAACATATGATTCTCAATCGAATGCCGCTCTGATCACCTTTCTAGGCCAGCC
>CABMDX010000240.1 GCA_902385025.1 uncultured archaeon
TGAGATTTGACCATTTTTCATAAAGTTCATAATGTTCGCAGGAGCACGCCCCTGGCGAAGTTCATTAACCATAAACCTCATGGGCCCATCGATGTGCCTGAAGAACTCTTTATAACCCATACACAGATAATTTAATCCCGGTTCACCGTCTGGTGTTTTGATAAAACGATTCTTGGGGCATTCACCGTTGCAGACGAATCTGACCACGCAGCTGCGACAGTAACCTGGCAAGGTATCGAGCTTATCCTGGCCGAACTTTCGCTGCTTTTTGGAGCCGGAAAACTGGGCCATGTTCTGCTCTCTGATATTGCCGAGAAGGAATTTGGGCTCCACAAAGTGATCACACGAGTAAATATCGCCGTTGTGCTCCATTGCCATGGCTGTTCCGCAGGTCGGCGAGAAAGCACAGATTCCAGGAGCCGCTCCTGCCCAGGCGGCCAGAGCTACATCAAATATCTGCACATAAGTCTTCCCCACATCCTTTCGCACCCATTCGTCGAAGATGGTGCATAGAAAGCGGCCGTACTGCTGGGCCTCCACAGAACGGTCAGTGACTTTTTCGCCCTCCTGAAAGCCCGTATCATTATCTCTCTCGACGATTGGAATGAACTGGATGAACTCGGCTTTCACTTTATCTCTGAGAAAGCGGTAAACCTCCAAAGGATGATCTGCATTGGCGGCATGAACTGTGGTCAGTATATTGAAATCCACCTTATGATTTCGCAAGAGCCTGGCGGCCCTCATTACCCTATCGAATGTGGGGTTGCCTGCTTTATCCACCCGGTAGGCATCATGAAGCACTCTGGGCCCATCCAGACTTAGGCCGATGAGGAAGTTGTTCATGCGGAAGAAATCGCACCAATCATCGTCCAGGAGAATGCCATTAGTCTGCATTGTATTCTGGATGATCATTCCCTGGCGCCTGTATTTCTGCTGGAATTGAATTGATCGTCTGAAGAAATCGAGGCCCATCAGCGTCGGCTCGCCGCCCTGCCAGGCAATTGTAGCTTGCGGGATTTTCTGCGCTTCGATGTATTGGCGGATATAGTTCTCCAAAAGCTCATCAGACATTCGGAAACTGCTTTTCGGATAGAGGTTCTTCTTGGAAAGAAAGAAGCAATATTTACAGCCCAAATTGCATGCTGCACCCGTGGGCTTGGCTAGAAGATGAAAACCTGGCAACGCATCTGTCTTGCTCATTTGAGAAATGTAATCTCCTGGAAAGTTCAAATATTCTTCGTATCCCTTAATTTTAGATGCAGGATGGAGTAGATTTCCAGCTTTGTCCTCTGCAATCCGGGAAGCTAAAAAATTCAATAAAGCGAAGGCTTGTTCTCGTTTCTTGCACCGATCATCTCATTTATCAGAGCGCTGCAGGGCGAAATGCTGCTCGATAATTCTCTTCGCTTGCCATATAAGTCTTGTACGTAACAGAATTTCCAATGAGCACGACATTCCTCTGCTCCTGGAGAAAAGTGAGTTCCTTTCTGAAGCCTGGATCGGCGTCCTGCATTGGTCATATCGAGGCCGGTTCATCACGCAAAAGCGTGACCCTGGGTCGTGAATGGGCAAGTCGCAGGACGCGTTCGGTCGGTGGATAAGCTGACTGGGGCATTCTGGACCACCAGCTTAATGGCTAAGGAGCAAGAGTCCGCGAGCTTATGTGGCTTTGTATCAAGTATGCGACTTTGTTTCTGGTGGCAATGTCCGTCTTCAGCCCTCTTCCCTCTGCAGAAGGCGCGTGCAGTGGATCTTGTGCAGTCTCCAGCGGAGGAGGCTCTTCATATGACTTCATGGGTGATTCAGCGTTCAACATTGGCATGTCCAGCTTTGACGAATTTGTCAGGGATAACATTGGTAGGCCTCTTTTATCAGCGCGCAAATCGCAAAATACACCATTAGGAGCCAACAAATCCCTGAACCAAACCGCTGATAATGCAAGTCAGACACGCTTTGGGATACTTCCTGCTATCAATAATCTGGGAAACACGACCTCAGATGGTAGGCCGGTTAAATTGGGAGCCTCAGCCCTGCAGGATAAGAGAGTATCGACTCTGGTCTTTACAACATTCAATAACAAGTTCTAGGCTAATCCCAATGAACCGGACATCTTTGGCCATTCATCCTCTCAGAGGGATGAGGTCCGCTATTGATCGCGGTCGTCGCCACTTTTTTATTCAATCAAAGAAAGACTTTTTTATCCACAAGTTTTAATTCCAAGAGGATCGGGAAAAAAATGCGAGGATTATAGGATCAGATATGAGTGAAATGACCAACTCGGAGTTCAAGCTGCTTGGGTTTATCCGGCAAAAAGATAAGAATCACTTCGTCGTACGTGTGAAGACGCAACTTGGCAATGTTAATTCTGAACAATTGGCCGCGCTATCTGATGTAGCCAGAAAATATGGCAGGGGCTATTTGACTTTTACTAATCGATTGAATATCGATATACCCTGGATAATGCAGGAAAACCTCGATGCTGCAAGGCAGGCGCTGGAGGAGGCTGGACTTAAGGTTGGTGGAACCGGGCCAACTGTGCGTCCAATTGTGGCCTGCAAAGGCACGATATGTCATAATGGCCTGGTTGATACTCAGGGCCTGGGTGAAATGCTCGACATGAGGTTCTTTGGGAGGAAGCTTCCTGCAAAGTTCAAGATAGGCATCGCAGGATGTCAAAACGACTGTGCCAAGGCAGAGATAAATGACGTCGGTTTTGTGGGACAACGCTCTTCCAAGACCCGGGGCGAGAGTGGATATGCAGCATATTTTGGAGGCACCTTTGGCAGGGACCACAGAGAAGGCCGGCGAGCCGGTGAGCTATTGTCCTCAGATGAGGCAGTCGCCCTGACTGAAAGAGTGATCGAATATATGGAAAGGAATGCCCGTCCAAAGGAGCGGTTAGGAATGCTGATCGATCGTGTTGGGTGGGATGTGTTCCTGGATGCGATCGGGCTTACGCCTTAAACACTTTGGCTTTTGGCGTTTCCTTGAAGAATCAGTGATACGGCAGCGGCGCATTCTGCTGCAAGCGGCGGAGTATGCAAGGCGCTGCAGCATACTCTTTCTCCAGATGCGGATCGGGCCATGAGCCAAAGGAGCCACTTTGAAAATTTCGGGGAGGAGCTTCAACTGGAACCAGATCCGCAGATAAATGAGAAAAGAAAGATGTTCGGCGAAATCATGGAAGTTCGTCCTCCTGCAAAAGAACATGAGGCAGAGACGCGGGACTTTACCAGGCTATTGGGGGATCTTCTGGAAATGTCCAATGCAGAATCCTTTATCGACATGGTTCTTGAGCGCAATGAAATCAAAATTGGCGAATTCGTTTGCGGAAGGCTGGATAATCCAATTATTCGAATCTTCGCAGATAGAAGTGGTGGATGTCAAGAGCAAACTGGCTAAAACGACCATCACCAAATAGGATGGCGTCTCCAGAAGAATCGATATAAGGAGTGCAGAGAATGGGGTGATCGTACATAAAATATTCTGATTACTTTTTAAAAATTATAAAATATAAGCGTATGTTTTCATAGCCATCTCTTCGATAGAATCATATACCTTCAGTTCAAATAACAAAATAATTAGATGCATAGATAGTTGTGAACTCTTGGAAGCGAGCGCCTGTGCTATGACACTTTCGAATTAGTCTTGACTGTATCTCGGGATACAGGAATTCTATGTGATTTAGCAAACTAATTTGAGATTCCATAATTGAGGATTTATTGAGACATTCTTAATGCTGGCTATTTACATATTTATACAGAAAAATCAATTTTGCATCAATTAAACAATAAATAAAAATTAAACAGGAGATTTAACTGTGCCAGGAGCGGAAAAGAGCAAACTCCAAATGAGATTTGTGAATATGGGGCAGGGTGATTTTTGCATGATAAAATGCCCGGATGATAAGGTAGTTGTTGTTGATTGCGGATCTATGGCTCATTTGGATCCCCAGATATTTGAAACGGCACAAAAACGATTGAGAGCATGGACGAAAGGTAAATCCGTCCATGCGCTTATTCTGACGCATCCTGATAGAGATCATTATAGTGAAGTTCCAAGACTATTTCTAACACATCCTGCAGTAAAGATTGAAACGATTTTTTTTAGCAGACTATACGACATTAATAGTCCCTTGGGTCACTATACGATAGGAGGCTTAAACAATGCAGTATATTCTAAGCATTTTGGCACTCCTGTGCTTAGAGAAATAACTATCAATGAAAGCACTAAAAAAAGTTTAAACTGGGAATATCAAGAAAACAATAATGGTTACATACACCATCCAAAGGAGGAGGAAATTGAAAAGAATATCTGCAAAGTTGCCTCAGGAACTACAAAACGTGGTACTGAATGGAGTATTAATATAGTCGCAGGCAATGTCGAAAGCAATAAAATGGTTGATGATAAGGATCTAGATCCTAATTCCAGAAGTCTGGTTACATTAGTCCAGCTTGGTAATGATAGGGCTTTGCTTACCGGTGACGCCACGCCAGAGGTTCAGGAGTATTTATATAAGGTCTGCAAAAAAGATGAGCAGCTTAATGATTTGCTTTCCGATCTGGCTGCTTTTCAGATCCCCCACCATGGAAGTGATGAATGTGCCCCCGTCGAAGATTTCCTGAGAATGGTATTACCAGACTCGCTGGTAGTAAGTGTAGACCTTTTAAATGATAGACATCACTTGCCAAGGTACAGTGTCATAAATGCATGGATTGAAGAAGCTGTTTTCACTGAACAAGATACATACATTGACTACTGGAAAGACTATGGCGAACTAACCACGCCCATTGAATCGATTAATGACATAATAAAAGAGAAATGGGAAAAACCAGGTTATGAAGTTATTTATAATAATTCACGCACATTCTGTTGGCTGAAAGATCCCGAAAATGCGGGTCCTGCCAAAAGCAATACTGGTTTTTACGGAGTCACCAGTAATTCTTTTTTCCTTTATCGGATGAAAACGAAAAAAGACATAGAGGAAACGGGCATGCAGGAGAAAACCAAGAACGGGACGGCTGACATAGTAATTATGTTCACCGAGGATTAGAGTTCGGGGGGCCATTAATGGATATACAAAAGCTGAAAGACACAATCAAGGAGGGAGTAACTGAGGATAAGTCTAAGTTTGTGCTAACGACAAAAACACTTGAGTCCGCTGCAATTAACAGTCTTTCTGATGATTATTTTCCCGAAAATATCCTGCAGCTAGACCTGAGAAATATTCAAAATCCCGTTGTAGAGCCGCCAGATGGCAGGAGTATTATCATTAATGGAATAGGATTGGACGCTCCCATTAGGGGGATGGCAGTTGAAGCTTGTTTCTATTTGCAGGGAGATGAAGCCGCCATCAGACTTACTGCAGCATGCAATGCCGATTGGAAAATGCAGGCATCATTTCCAATATTCAGAGATACTCTGGCAGAAGAAATCGCCTTTTGCCAGACTCCGCAAGCTAAATTGTATCTTTCTTCGCACAATAATAGTCAATGCGCCAACGATCCGCTTGTAGGCATGTTCTTTGAAGGTGCTATTGACCTGGATTCAACGACTGGAGGGCTATCAAGCTTTCTAGGACTCCAGAATATTCAGGTAAAAGGCCCCATCGTAATGAAGGAAAAAGCTTCAAAATTTTGTGGCATAAATTTGCAGGGGAGCGAAATAACCGGCGTAGACCTGGGATTTGCCAAGGACTGCAAGATTGGTTTCAGTATCGGTAGTAGTCTTTTTGCGGATATACCAGATGAAGAAGATGCTGCAGTTCCATACATTGAACTGGATGCAGAAATTCCATTCAACGCCCAGGGAAAGCAGCATACTATTCCAGTATCAGTGAAGATCACGAGCTTCGACTCAGACATCAGGTTTGCAGCAAACATTAGTGATGCTATTTCCGCAGGGCTTGATGAGTTAAAGGCTCTTACAAATAATGTCGGTTTAGACGGCCTAATTCCGCCAAATTTTGACTTGGGAAATTTTATAAAGATTGCGGATCTTTATTTTGATTACGATCTTAAGGACAATAATGTCAGCTATATTGGTATAGGCCTTCAGAGTGCTAAGAGCTGGAGTTTAGACATTGGAGGTCAAAAATATCTAACTGTTCAGAAATTAGGGCTTGATTTTAGGCTGAACGATCCATTCGGGATAAGAAAACCATATATGTTTGTGGGTGGGGAGATCCTTATCCCTGGTTCAGGGCCTGCGATTGCTGAAGAAGGGATAATTGTCATCAGCGCCGATTATCCAAATTGGAATGTGCGTGGGTATTTAAAGGATGGCTCTATTCTGGCGATCGGAGAACTTGCTGGAGTTCTCGTTAACGATAGCGCAGAATTTCCAAAACTTTATGTTGATATATTGAGTTTTGATTTATATCCAAATGGATATACATTTAATGTCAGCCTGAAGGATTGCTGGATATTCAAACAGGATACAGATATAATATTTGCAATTGAAGAGGTAGGCTGCTTTTTTGGCTACGACAAGACAGATGGATTGAAAGTCAATCTCAGGGGCTCATTTATTGTAGCTGGAATTGATATTTTTATTACAGCCAGCTATGAATCTATGAATGGACAAGGCTGGGAGTTTTCTGGAGTGACTGGGCCTGGGCAGCAAATTCCCATAGGACGCCTCATCAACGACCTAGTCCATTATTTTGGCGATGTAGATCTGCCGAAGCCACTGAGTGATATGACGATTGATAATCTGAGCGTGAAATTTAACACTCATGCAATAAATTTCGCATTTTCATGTGAGGGTATAATACCCATTGACGATAAAAAAGAGCTGGATATTAAACTTGATATTCTATTTGACAAAAAAGATAAAAATTATTTACTCTCCATGACTGGTTGCTTTAAGATCGGGGAATATGAGTTTGATATCGATTTTGAGCATTCAAAGGGTTTAAATTACTTAGTAGCAATCTTTAACCCGGATCATGCATGCACCTTGAAGCTTAAAGATATTATCTCAAAAATATGGGTTGATGCAGATGAGATAATACCCGAAAGCCTTGAAATTAAACTTGAAGATGTTTTCTTCGTATTGGCCAGCGAAAAAGATGCCTCAGGTACCAGTGGCACAAAGGTACTGTTTGGAGTTGACGTTGGCACTCAATTCGATCTATCGGAAGTGGATGTCATCGGCTCTCTTTTCCAAAAAGGAACTGACATAGGGATAGATGACCTGCAAGCCTTAATCGTTACAAAGCCTGTTAGTGTAGCATTATTAAAGAGCTTAAATAATACGTTATCCAAATTATCTGAAAACAAATTTAAGATATTACCTAATGAACTAAGCAAACCCGGTTTGTACATCACTTCGATATTCAATATTGCTGGATTCAAGCCACAAATTGAGCTTCCAATCGTAAAGAAGTCACCACCGGAAAAGGATAAGCTTGCTCTTGTCCCTGTCACCAATGCAGCCAATAAAGCCGAAAACGTTCACTGGTGCTCAATAAACAAGACAATTGGCCCGATTCAGTTGCGCAGGATTGGCATTGGACTTGATGGAAAAATAACAAAATTTGAGATTGATGTTAGTCTGGTTACCACCAGTCTTGAGATAGATCTCCTGGGACTGTGGATTGGCATAGATATAAGCGCCCGCGAGCTATCGTCCTTTGGAATACATGGTCTTGACGTTTCATATCATCAAGAGCCAATCCTCTTTAACGGCGGTTTGCTTTATGTTGAAAATCCAATAGAAGGATATAAATGGGAGATCAATGGGCAGTTGATTGTAAAATACAACAAGTACGGGTTTTTTGCCAGTGCATCCTATGCTCAGCCCATAAATAATGCAAAAATGTCTTCCCTATTTGCCTTTTTGATGGTTTCAGCCCCAATCGGAGGCCCACCATACCTGTATATCAGCGGGTTAGCAGGAGGCTTTGGCTTTAATCGTAGCCTCATTATTCCAAAAATCAACCAACTGAGCGAGTTCCCGCTGGTACAGGGGGCATTGGGTACTGGTGATCTCAAAAGCAGTATGAAGGCCGATGAGGCCCTGCAAAAGATGGATGCATACATACCGCCAAAGGAATCTGATTACTGGCTGGCCGTAGGTATAGCTGTAGGCTCATGTCATATTATAAATGCCTTTGTCATGGTTGCCGGCGTCTTTGGAACAGATTTTGACCTCGCCATCATCGGAATTGCAACTGCAGACGTGCCCACAAATGAATCATCGAGGTCAATTGCCCACTTGGAGCTGGCAATTCTTGGCAATTTTAATCCAATGCACGGTTCAATAGAAATTACCGGAGCATTGACGAATAATTCCTATGTATTTTCACCTCAATGCAAAATCACCGGTGGTTTTGCCTATTGTATTTGGCTAGAAAAAGGCGATTTTGTAGTCAGTGTGGGTGGTTATTCCAGCGGATTCAAGAAACCCGATCATTATCCCGCATTAAGCCGATTGGGAATTAACTGGCAAATCTCTTCTAATTTGATTATGAAGGGCGGAGCCTACTATGCCTTTACACCCTCATGTGCAATGGCCGGAGGAGAATTATCTCTTAATTTTAATCTGGACTCAATACATGCATGGCTTAATGCAAATGCAGACCTCCTGATGGAATGGCTGCCATTTCATTATGATGTCTCGATCGGAATTACCATCGGCGTATCTGTAGCCATAAATGTGTGGTTTGTGCATAAAACGATTAGTCTCGAGCTTGGAGCAGATCTGCATATATGGGGACCGAAATTTGCGGGAGAGGTCAAGGTAAACCTTTGGATCGTCTCTTTTACCATTCCATTTGGCGAAAATAATAACAATAAACCTCCGAAGCTCAATTGGGACGATTTCAAAAAGGCATTTTTGTCGGGCAATGGTAATATGCCTCACAACATCGAAGGCGCTGGGGAATTATCATCTAACATCAATAATGTGAATATTACGGAAGGCTTGATAGGAGGAGTTCGCAATCAGGATGGAAATAAAGAATACTGGATAGTAAGTACGAATAAATTTGTCTTAGAGACCAGTTCAACTGTACCGTCTACTCATATCTTCTTAATAGGAAAAGATCAAGATAAAAAAGCGGTTAATTTGGATGGTCTTAATACTTCAATCGGCGTTAGACCAATGGGAAAAGGACAAATCTATTCCGAACACGTAGTCTCAATCTCTAAAA
>CABMDX010000241.1 GCA_902385025.1 uncultured archaeon
CAAGGTAAACTTGCAACCGCATAGCCGATCGGTAGCGATTTTGGATTTTGACAAATATATTGATGACCATGAGTTCATCGAAGAAAACAGTATTAAGCGAACAGGTAGGAGGAGCTAAACACATACGCGATGTATATTTTTCAAATTTTAATCATTATAATCTTTTCAATTTATTTACGTAAGATTTAACTACCAGGATTGCTTACGCTTTTCCATGGATGTGACTGTGGATGTTGGTGGCAGGCCCGGTCTAGATTGCGGAGGGTTTTGCAGTTTTTGTTATTTTAAGGGTGTGGAACGTGTAAAACCATCCGGATGCAGGCGATGCAAATCTTATAAATTGGGCTGCGACTACTGCAAAAGAGCGGTAGTTGAGATCGAGCCAGGTTTCAAACCACTAGAGCAGCTTATCTTCGAGGTCGCAGAGCAATGCGTCTCTTCCCGGCCCGACAGCATCACTATCAAGGGAAATGGTGATGTGAGCTGTTACCCACATCTCCATGAATTTATGAATACAGTAAGTGGCGGCAAGGTTCCGATATTCTTGGATTATACCAGTGGCAAGGGATTCGCCAGGGATGGAGAAGCGGGCCCTCTGATCGACGCTGGGTTGAAACGTATCAGCTTTTCTGTTTTTTCCACAGATGCAGAGCTCCGCCGCAAATATGTGAATGATAAACATCCAGAGGCCGTTCTTTCCAATCTCAGAGTATTTTGTGAGAGCTGTGATACCTATGGCATGGTCGTACTCATTCCTGGCATAAATGATGGCAGAGTGCTGCATAAGACCTGCCGGGATCTGGTGGATATGGGTGCCAAGGGCCTCATGCTCATGTCCTTTGCCAACACCCGTGAACAAGGTCTTATTTTTGGCAACGGGCCCATTATGCCGGGAGTAAATCCTTACCCTGTGGAGGAGATCAGGCAACTGGCTACAGAAATCAACGATCAGTACGATCTGAGGGTTATCGGAACACCTCTCTGGGATCCTTTAACGGGTGCGCCCTTCGCTCTCGCCCATCACAAAGAGGAGCTGAAAAGACTTCCGTCAATTGAGTATGGAGCCACTATAATCACAAGCTCTGTGGCCTATCCCCTTCTTTCCTCGATCTTCTATGAGCTGGGAGATGAGGTCAATGTCGTGGCAGCAGAAAAAGAGATCGGCAATCTGATCACTCTTGAAGACTTTGAGCGAATTCCTCTTGCCGATATGAAAGGCAGGGTGATTATTCCGGGTATGGTTTTGGCCCATGATAAAGAGATCTATAGAGCTTTGAGGCGTGACGGTGTAAGGCGTCTGATCTTCAGAGGTCCGGATGATCTCTCTGTGGAATCGGAACGAAGTATCTACATGACGCCGCGAGAGGTCCTGGATAAGGAAGTTGAAGCATTTACCGGTCTCATCGAACAGATTAACGATCTGGGTTTTGTGCCATCAGAGTTCGCAGCAGAGAGAGATGCTATTTTGGAGCTACGCTCTCCTGAATGTCACAAGCTGGCTGCAGACCGCCTGGAGGAGTCGATATCTGCGAGCAAAGATGAGATGATGAACCTCCTGGGTTAGATTGCGGTTTCTGCTGGATCGAACAGGCATTCAAAGGAGTCATCCTAATGGGCATTTTCAAGTGGCCTTCACCGCTCCTTCCTGCAAATCAAACCGACTGACTATTGACTCAACCAAAAGCCTTATATTCGATCATTGTCTAAACACGATTCGTCTAATACCGATATTTCATTAGACATAGAGGATTAAAACGCAGCGCGCCATAAATTGGAGGAAACCTTGCTTAGATTAGAAGAGGATTTCATGTTTGAGGATGCGATAAGCATCTGCGCCAGCACAGAGATGGGGATTTGGGACCATACCCCTGGGCCAGAGCCTGGGCCCGAGTTGCCAAAGAAGAAAAGACCGCAGATTCTGTAAGGGTGAACTATGCCTGGGTGTCTTCTGTCGCCCAGGCACCAAATAAATCTATTATCGATGCCGTTCCTGCCTCCATTGTTTCTCCGTAATAGTTGTTCGATCCATAAGTGATGAAATTTTGGTTTCTGGTCAATTACACCTGCTCTTCTTGCACGCCTTCCATTGTCCGAATCGCAGATTAGTGCTCTCTTGAATATCGAAAAGAAATTTATGATCATGAAATTCCCGAGATGAAAAGGGTCGGCAGGGATATCAGAAGACAGCGAGGGAATATTTAAGTATTAGTTGTCAGGTAAGTTGGTCACAAATGATGGTCGTATCGCCCCGATACAGAGATAAATATAACGAGGAGGAAATGAGATGGCGTTCTACACGTTGGGCCTCACTTTTGAACTTGTGATTGTCCTTACAGTTATTGTATTGGGCATTTGGGCTTATGGTATATATTTCAACTTTAAGAAATGGGGCCTCGGATCCACAGGCTACCACGACCAGCTGCGTAACAGCTTCTGGCTCTTCCTTGCCACCTGGATTCATGAGGCATTTAAGGACGGCGTATGGGTATTTTTAAGACCTGCTGTGCTTGATGTTCTTCTTTTGCGAAGAACTCTGGCCAGAAGCCCCGTGCGCTGGGTCATGCATATGTCTATGTTTTACGGATTCCTGATGCTTGCGGCCCTTTCCGGTCTTGGGCTCATGCTCGATATCATTGAGCATTTCAACTTGCTCGGGTTCGCTGGAATGGCCGAGGTTGCCAAGGAAGCTCTATCGCTGCCCTTCGATCTCTTCGGATATCTTCTTCTCATCGGCGCTACCATTGCCGTATCCAGGAGGATTCTGCTCAAGTTCGTGAGGGACAACACCAGTGCTTATGACGCCTTCTTGATCGGCGCAGTGTTCCTTATTACTATTACTGGATTTTATGCCGAGTGGCTGCGCGGGAATGCCTTCCTGGTGGGAAATGCCTTTGAGTATCCCATCTATGCACCCCACTTCGCCTTGATCCATACCGTTCTGGCCCTGGGATTGTTCGCCCTGGTACTGCCCTGGAGCAAGTACATCCATGTGATTGCAACACCCATGACCCTTCTGGGTAACAGAGGAGGAGAGTAAAATGGCTAGCAACGAATCCAAGCCCCTCATGACAGGCTTTCTGAAGTCCACTCAGCTCATGGAAGTAGACGGATGCAACCGCTGCCAGGAGTGCATGAAGTGGTGTCCGACCTTCGCAGTAAGGCAAGACCGGCCTGGCATTACACCCATGTACAAGAATGCCAAGTGGAGAGAGCTTATGGCCAAGAGCCAGAGCCTGCGGGCCAAGATCTTCGGTCCAAAGCCCCTCAATGAAGACGAGATGAAGCAGTTTACCGAGGATACCTATAGCTGCACCACCTGCGGCGTCTGCGGAACGGTCTGCGAAGCAGGCATCAAGACTGTTGAGCTCTGGGAGGCCATGAGGCCAAATCTGGTCAAGCGCGGAAATGGACCCATGGGAAAGCAGTCCTTCTTCCCCAAGCTCCTCGGCGGAGATCGCAATCCGTATATGGCCAAGCAGGAAGATCGTCTCTGCTGGGTGCCCAAGGATGCCAAGGTCGAAGAGTCCGGAGAACTCTTCTATTTCGCAGGATGCACTGCTGCATATAGGCAGCAGGCTCTCGGTGTGGCCACAGTCAGGATATTGAATAAGCTGAATGTGGACTTCGCAATGCTGGGCAAAGACGAATGGTGCTGTGCATCTGCGCTTGTGAGAACAGGCCAAAGGGAGATCATGGCCGAGCACGCTGTGCACAACATCGATGCTCTCAAGGACAGGGGAGCAAAGAATGTTTTATTCGCCTGCGCAGGCTGTCTGAGGAATGCAGCCATCGACTGGCCAATGTGGTACGAAGGATATATTCCATATGAGACCATGCCGCTATCGGTGTTCTTGAGGGAGCATTTAAGGAAGGTAGCGGTTGAGTACAAGATACCTTTGAACTACAGCTTTACCTACCATGACCCCTGCCACAACGGCAGGCATCTGATGCATCTCAAGGGAAAGGATTGGGCCTTCGAGGCGCCCAGGGACTGCATACAGTCCATTCCCGGCGTCAAGTTCAAGGACATGGTCAGAAACAGAGCCCTTCAAAGGTGCTGTGGAGCAGGCGGCGGCGTGAAGGCAGGCATTCCCGACCTGGCTCTGGACTGTGCCAAGGCCAGAGTGCAGGATGCAGCGGAGATTCAGGCACAGGTCATAGCATCGACCTGCCCGTTCTGCAGATTGAACCTGATCGATGGAAGGAATGCAGCCCAGTCTCAGATTAAGATGGTTGATATCGTTGAGATGATGGCTGCCTCAATGGGCTTGGATACCACCATACCCGAGAACCCGTACACCAAGTTCCAGTCTCAGGATGTTCTGGTCTGCAGTCCGGTAGAATGCAAGCTGGACACTGTAGAGCGCAAGGAGCCCGGCAAGGATCTGGTGGGTGAGGCTCACTAAGATCAGGGAAAGGATGCCGGAGTGTCCGGAACATCCTTTTTCAAAACTTTTTTGAGATTCACGAATATTTTATATCCTTATCTTCTTCTCGCTTCACCCAAACGAAATTATAGAAACCGATAGGCTTGCTGCTGAATGCTACAGGTGTGCAGAGATAATGTCCGATCATCTTCTGGAAATGGCCAAAGCCCGAGTGCGAGTGAAGGATGGAAAGATCGAGGTTTTGAGCGAGCCGCAGGTTCGCCGCTGCCCTCTGCGTCAGGGGCTCTATGGCATCGATCAAGAAAGCCGGGAAACGGTTCGGAAAATATTGCAGAGACACATGACGGAGCTGGGAATGTATGGCCCCGATCGCGTCCTGGAGCTAAAAGAAGAGCCTGTGAGCTTCGGAGCCTCGGAGATCCTGAGCGATGCCATCCTTGAGGGCCTGGTAGATGCAGCAGTGATTGTCTGCGAGGGTGCGGGAACAGTTATTGCATCAAGGCCCGAAGTTTTGCAGGCGATCGGAGCCCACATGACCGGCCTTATCGAGACAGGGCCTATAGCTGAGATCCAGGACGCTCTGGAGGGGAAGGGCTGCCTGCTCCTTGACCGGTTGGGAACAATAAATCCTATTCGCGGGCTGGAAAGGGCAGCAGCAGCCGGATTCAGCAAGGTTGCGGTAACGGTCGCCGGCCCCATGGACGCCAAAGAACTGCGAGAATTGAGCAGAGCGCTCGGGGTGCAGCCCATTCTTCTGGCGGTACATACAACAGGCATAAGCGATGACGAAGCCCTGCAGCTAGCCGAGTGCTGTGACCTGGTATGGTCTTGCGCTTCACG
>CABMDX010000242.1 GCA_902385025.1 uncultured archaeon
ATCTTCAAGGCGTGAACATGTTCAGTGATCTGCATCCAATGTCTCCTGCAATAATTGATCTTGGGTGGTGATAAATATGTTCGTCCTTTTGGATAGGGCCGTCATATTCTTGGAGGCCTCTCCGATGCTATCTCAGAAGACTCTGCATGTCCAGAGTTCGCCGCCCTGAGGCGCTGGATGCAAGACGCTGCTTTGCAGGACGTCAATTTGCTTTTGAATCCTATCACCTGGATTCCAGATCTCTTTTAGGTTTTGATCAAAAGTTGGGGTCTTCCGCATTATATAAATGGTTTGCGAGATGCAGGGCCAAACGTATTTCCTAAGAGGATCTATTGTACAATAAGGATAAAATATAGCCGAAAACAGAAAACATTATATCCCAAACCTCGAAAGGACTCTCCTATGGGTGATTATGAGGTCAGGTGCGTAAGCGATTACTCTTTGCAGCCATCCTTCGCCCTGAACTGTCTCAATGACAGCTCGCTTCTACGAGCTTATTATGCCGCCAAGCGTCTGGAGCCTAAAGACCTGCCGGGAATATGGAGGTTCTTCGACTGGCTGCCGGTGCACGGCATCATCGAAGACGCAAGCGAGGGCTCCATCACCTACAAGAGCCAGGGACTGGCCCAAGAGCTGGGCCTGAAAAACCTTTACATAAGCTTCAGTGGCTACTGGCCGGAGCGAAAGGCGTCGATGCCCACCTGCAGCTTCAAGGACCTGGAGGCTCCGCCCACCATGCAGAGGCTCAAGGAGCAGGGCGACGGCTCGACCCTGGTGGTGGCCTCCGCTGGCAACACCGCCCGCGCCTTTGCCCAAGTGGCCTCCCTGACAGGCCAGAAGCTAGCGCTTTTCGTGCCTGAAAAATCGCTCTCCAGGATGTGGACGACGGCAGAGCCGGGGCCGGTAACTTTGGTAAGCGTGAAGGGCGACTACTTCGATGCCATCACTGTGGCGGAAAAGGTGCAGTCCCGTCCAGGCTTCGTGCCCGAGGGCGGGGCGAGGAACATCGCCCGCCGGGACGGCATGGGAACGGTGATGCTCGATGCGGCCTTGGCTCTGCATGCCATTCCGGATCACTACTTCCAGGCGGTGGGGAGCGGTACGGGCGGCATATCGGCCTGGGAGGCGGCATTAAGGCTGAAAGAGGACGGACGCTTTGGATCTAACCTGCCGAGGCTGCATCTGGCCCAGAATCTTCCCAATGCACCCCTCTACTTTGCCTGGAAAGGAAAAGAGCCTGCACCAGCAGCCGAAGACATGTTCGATGACGTGCTCTTCAACCGAAGGCCGCCTTATGGCGTAGCCGGTGGCGTAAAGGATGCGCTTTTGGCCACGAAGGGGGACCTCTACGGCATCACCAATGATGAGGCGGCAATGGCCAAGCAGCTCTTCGAGCAGTCTGAGGAGATAGACATCCTCAATGCCCCTGCTGTGGCCGTGGCCGCGCTGGAGCAGGCCGCAAAATCAGATGCGATTCACCCTGACGACGTAATTCTTCTCAACATCACTGGCGGCGGCATATCCAGAATCAAGGAGGACTATGCCCTGCACGCACTGCATCCGGATAATATCGTCTCTGATTGGGAAGAGGCGGTGCAATTTCTGGAGGGCAGATCATGAATCAAGATAGGAACCAAACCATGAAACCTCTGACTTTGACCATATTAGGCGGCGTGGACAAGGATGGTTTGCCCGACGCAATAGATAAGATCGAGATCGCCCGGGGAGAGATAATAGGAATAGTAGGGCCAACTGGCTCGGGCAAGAGCACGCTTATCGCCGACATCGAGCAGTTCGCGCAGGGCGACACGCCCTCCGCACGGAGAATCCTCATCAACGGTGCCCCGCCTGAGCCCCAGCTGCGCAGCGACCCGAGAAAGAAGCTGGTAGCTCAGCTCTCCCAGAATATGCATTTCTTGGCTGATATGTCCGTGTGCGATTTCCTGAGGATGCATGCCAAGTCCAGGGGCAAGGACATTGCCCTGGCGGAAAAGGTCGTCTTGCTTGCCAACACCCTGACCGGGGAGCCGATAGATCCCAAACATCAGCTGACCATCCTGAGCGGCGGGCAGTCGCGGGCCCTCATGGCTGCGGACATCGCCGTCATAAGCGACTCTCCAATCGTGCTCATAGACGAGATCGAGAATGCCGGAATAAAGAAGCAGGAAGCTCTGCGCCTTCTATCCGGGGAGGGCAAGATCGTGGCGGTAGTAACCCATGATCCCATGCTGGCTCTGATGGCCTCTCGCAGAATTGTGATGAAGAACGGAGGAATGACCAAGGTCATCAGCACCAGCACCGAGGAGCACCGGATCTTTCAGGATATAGAGCGCGTGGACAGCTGGCTCACCTCTCTTCGCGAGACCATCCGTCAGGGTGAGGTAGTCGCTTGAAGATGGTGGTGGTGGCCGGAACACCGGGGTCGGGCAAGACCTCGGTGCTGATGCACGCAGTCAAGGATTTGTTGCGCTCCGGCCAAAAGCCTGCCCTGGCGAAGATCGACTGCATGTGGACCGAGGACGACATACGATTCAAAAGGCTGAATGTTCCTGTGGCCGTCGGTCTCTCCAAAGATATGTGTCCTGATCATTACGCCATCTACAATGTGGACGATATGCTACAGTGGGCCAGGGCCCAAGGAGCAGACATCCTGCTCAATGAGACCGCCGGGCTCTGCCTGCGCTGTGCTCCCTATCCGGACAAGGCTCTGGCGGTGTGCGTGATCGATGTGACCTCGGGCCCCAACAGTCCTCTGAAGGTGGGGCCGCTGCTCACCACCGCAGACGCTGCCGTAATGACCAAGGGCGATCTGGTCTCCCAGGCGGAGCGCGAGGTCTTTCGGGAGCGCATCCTGGAGG
>CABMDX010000243.1 GCA_902385025.1 uncultured archaeon
CCTGCCCTCTTCCCTCTCCTACTGAACTCTTTCCCCCCCCCCCCCACCCGGTGGTCGTTCCCCATGGTTGGGTGCCCCCCCCCCCCCCCCCTCCACCCCCCCCCCCTCCCTCGGGGCCTGCGTGGGGGGGTTCCCACCAATCCGAGGGAAACTCCACAGTGGTGTGAGTCTCTGAGAAGAAAGTCTATACGATCTGCATCCAGGTCTCCAACGATAATCTGTCCCAAAGGCGGCCTGCCGCCAGATGCGATATCTGCGATCTCTCGGAATAGATCATCCACAGAGCCATAAGCCTCTTCTGCCGCCTGAAGGGCCTGTTCCGAGAAGGGATGCGCGGAAATGATATCGCGGGTGAATTCCTCATGTCTTGCGACACGCTTTCCTCCAAGCTTTGGCTGGATCTCAGGATTGCGGCTGAGCACTCCTTCTACGGCATGAGAGAGGGCAGAGTGGCCAAGGTCATGCAAGAGGCCCGCCAGCCTGACTTTTTTTATATCCTGGCCAGAAAGACCCAGATGGCAGGCCATGCGCCCAGCCATATGCATGGTTCCCAGAGAATGCTCAAACCTTGTATGATTTGCTCCAGGATATACGGTTTCTACGAGGCCGAGCTGCTTTATGCCCTTCAGCCGCTGCACTGGGCGCGATAGGATGAGTTGCCACTCCAGCTCATCCGTCTGGATGGCCCCGTGCACGGGGTCGTGAAGGGTTCTGCGCTCATTGTTCACGGTATTGGTCGTAGCGCCTACTTGGCACCGAGCTTCAATATAGCCGCGGCCAGGTCGCCTTTGGCCTCCAGCAATGCTGCGTGTGCCGCCTCTATTGTCACGCCTGTCTGAGCTGCCACTAGCTCCACATCAGAGCCAGGGATCTCGATAGCTGGGCTTTCGGGAGCAATGCCTGAAAGAGTCTCCTCTCTGGAATCGCCCGAGATCTGATAGCTGCGCACGCCGTGAGCATCCATGATCGCGACCGAGGGATTTGTGATGATGATCTCCCTGTCAGGCATGCGAATTAGAACCTCGGTGACATTCTCGAGCTCATCGATATCGATGCCCATGTTCTTCAGCATGCCCTTCATCTTCTTCGGGCTCATGCCCCCTCTTCCACCCAAACCTCCTAAACCGGGAAACATAAAATCACCGTAGCCCATGTTGTGATTACTCTTAGTAAAGATATCTGTCGTCCCCTAAAAAATGGTGAATCAGGATCATTGGTCGTTTATTATCCAATCCACTATGCATATCGGTTACTGTCGAACGATCACAGGCCGCCCTGTAATCTGAGAGAGAAACCAGGGATCATCCATGAAGTAGGGCGAGCTGAAGTCGGGCGGCAGATAGCTGGCCAGATTCTCAGTGCCGTTCATAACAATCGGGGTGGCATCCTCAGCAAAGGAAGGAAGGTAGATGGTGGACGACCCGATGGGCTCCAGAGTGCCGTTGGAAAGATAGTGACCTTTGGGGACAACTCCCCAGGACCACAGTCCTCCGCTCGGTTCCTGGATAATGTTTTTATTGCCGTTGCTGTCGAGCCATCTCTTACCGTAATCTCCGCCAAGCTCTGTGGGCTGGGCGAAGGCCGGAGCAGCGAAGAGGCCTATTAGAATGACTGCTAATAAGAGTCTCATCTGCAATTCCTCAAATGAGGTCTTCCTCTATTTGCTTAAATTTCTTTGGAGTGTATATACTGCATTTCTAATATTTTTCAATATTATCGCGCGACCTGACTTATCATATTTTGATCGATGATCGCACTCTCGTCGACGGCCGAGAGCAGCTCGTCATGTATGGAGCTTTGCGAGAAGTATAGCGTCACCAGCACGCCAGCCTCCTTGGCAGCCTCGATGGCTGGCACAAAATCACTGTCTCCAGTAACGATAACCGCTTTTCCGATCATCCTTCCGCATGAGAGGCGAACCAGGTCCGCAGCCAGAGCAATGTCGACTCTTTTTTGCACAAACTCTCCACCCACACAGCCCAAGCGCCCCAGCTTAACCTCAAACCTTGGGAGCTTACGCAAAGTGTATACGAATTTATCCATGGATGCAAACCTGCGCCGCTCCTCCTCAGTTGGAGGGCAGCTCTGGTAGGGCATGCAGTTGTAATAATAGGTCCTCAGACGCTCATAATCCCCGCAAAGGATATCCGAAAACCTGGCCAAATCGATTTTGGGCTTGCCAAAATCCACATCTAAAATTTTTGTCAAATAAGCGCCATCTATGAATACAGCCGCGCGATTTCCCAAATTAACCCACCTTAACCATTATTTACTGCCGTCCGCCGGAACGGCAGTGGCCATTATTCTTATTAACATTACCATGCTATGATATATCTAGCTTTGCCCAGGTGCCCAAAACCGAAAGACGGGGCCAGTGTTAATCATCTTTCTCTTGATTTCTCGGCTCTGGCCGCAAAAATTCCGACGAGGCATCCAAAGAAGAATGGCCGAAGTCCTTCAAACATGGCATTATTTCAGTCTCTTGGCGTCGCTATTACTGCTCCTTTGGTTGGCTCTTTACTATATCTACAAGTGTTATTTCAAAAGTGAGCGTCTGTTCCGATAGAGGGTGGTTGGCATCAAGAGTTACCGTGCTGCCGGTGATATCCGTGATCTGAACAGGAACCATCACGCCATTGGAGGCGCATATCTCCAGGACCATGCCCTCTGCGGGCACGACCTCAGCCGGAAGATCCTTCTTGTCCACTTTTATCACTCGATCCTCCCTATACTTTCCGTAGCCTTTTTCTGGAGGGATCTGAACCGTCTTTGACTCGCCGGGGCTCATGCCGACTACCGCCTCCTCAAAGCCCTGGATAAGACAACCTGATCCCAGTTCGAACTCCAGCGGATCGGACCCTGCCGAGGAGTCAAAGAGAACGCCGGTATCGAGCTTGCCGCTATAGTGCACCTTTACCGTATCACCCATCTTCGCTTGTGCCATCAAGATACGCCTCTTTCCAGTATTTTCTAAGAATCTCTAAATATGCCGTTGCAGCTTCAACTATTTAGCTGGTGTCCCCGCCATGGGCCAGCTATGGGCAGCTTCAAGATTTGAATTTTATAGTAGCCGCCATATCGTTTGGGAATGCGAGAGAAGAATTAAGAGGTGAGAAGAAGGTCTAATATCCTAGCAGTTATAACTAGGTAGGCAAAGAGTGACAAGGGGATAGAGCAAAATAAAATTCCCACAAGAATGATCAGTTTGAAGATAGGCAGTTAGAAGTTTGATAGGCTATCAAGGTGAAAAAAAGCTATGAAAAGATGGAAGTCTGATAGAGGGCTTGAAGCCATGATGTTTCTCACTATGTTTCTCCTTGCAGTGGTTTATCTGGCATTCCTGGCAGTTTTATTGGCCATGAACACGAGTCAGGTAGTAATAATCCTGTTCATGGGCGGGTTCATGTTCCTGCAGTATTTCTTCTCGGACAGGATGATCCTGTCATCGATGGGCGCCAAAATAGTCTCGGAGAGCGAGGCTCCCGAGCTGCATCAAATGGTTTCAAGGCTCTGCGCCATTGCCGATCTGCCCATGCCGAAGATCGCCATAATGAATACCAGCATGCCAAATGCCTTTGCCACCGGCAGGAATCAGAAGAATGCGGTGGTGGCCGTGACCACCGGAATCATGCAGAAGCTCAACAGAAGTGAGCTGGAGGCGGTCATAGCCCATGAGCTGACCCATGTGAAGAATCGGGACATGATGGTCATGACCATAGCTACATTCCTCTCCTCCATAGCCCAGATTCTGGTGCAGTGGTTGCCATTCTTTGGCACCGGCGGAGATAGTCGCGATCGCGATTCGAGCAGCAACTTCATTATTCTGTTCCTGGTCTCCCTTGTCGTCTGGATAATAAGCTTCATACTCATTCGCGCTCTTTCCAGATACAGAGAATTTGCAGCCGACCGCGGCTCTGCGATCATTACAGGCCAGCCGTCCAACCTGGCATCGGCTCTGATGAAGATCAGCGGCTATAGGGTTCCGTCCCAGGATCTGAGAAAGGTGGAGGGGCCTGTAAGCGCGCTATTCATTGTGCCCGCCATATCGGGCTCGTCCATTATGAATCTGTTCTCGACGCATCCCTCGACCGAGGCCAGAATCGCAGCCCTGCAGAAGATCGAGCAGGAGCTGGAGGCTTAAGAATGGGTTTTTTGGACTCCATCCTGGGAAAGACCCGTCTTCCCGAGGCCAAGACCGACCGGCTTTTCGCCATCTCAACCGCTGCGGTGACGATGGAGACGAGCCTTGGCTACAGCCCGGATGGCGCGGCTGGGGTCTGCATCAAGCCGATGGAGTCCTCCCGCTATGAGGCTGCCAGGACGGAGATCGAAGAGCTGCTGGCAGTGAGCATCAAGGAGACAGGAACCAAATTTAGCATCCAGAAGGATGAGTACAACTACGTCTGGGTGGTCTTATCCGACCCGGACTTCGACGATCTCGTGACCAGCATCCAGATGGTCTGCCAAATACTGATGGAGCAGGGCTTTGGAACACAGCTCCTGGCCGCAGTCTATCGCTTCAAAGGCGAGGGCAGCTCGAGGGTCTACTGGATATACAGCTTCAAGCTGGGGTCTTACTATCCCTTTGCACCTAAAGGAGCGCAGGAAAGGGACACATCCAGGGAGTTTCGGCTGAGGTCGCTGATGCAAAAGGAGCTTCCTGTGGAGAAAGACGAATCGAAGTGGTATCCGATGTGGGGGATGCCGATATAGTACAGTGCACTTGGCCTTTAAGTTCTCTATCCGTGCCTCGCAAAGAGTTTGAAGGCCGATTCATCATGGTCTATTTTTCAACGCCCGATGAAAAGCAGCATTAAGAAAAGTCGCAAACGAACATGGTACGACCCTTTCTAAAGGAAATAGTCGGATTCGGGCTGATCATCCAAGACGATCATGACTGAACTAAGGCCGCGATCCTGCCGAGGATGTGATTTTCGGGCCGTAATGCATGGCTTCCTGAGAGCAGCTCATGAGCAACAGAAATCCTGCCATTCAGAAGGATAGCAGCGAAACCCTCAGAGCTTTGCTCGCGGCCAACAATGGAATGATTTATCCACAATCGCCAGCCATCGAATTCTCGCTATCCTTGACAATAGGAAACCGTTATTGAATCCGGCGGGCGCCATCTGGCCTTTGCATTCGAGGATTGTATTTATAAAATATGCTTTGGTCCTGGAATTGCCAAAAATGAAAGGGTGAATATGCAGGTTGTATATAGGGAGAGTTGGGATCAACCCCATAATCTTTTATCCATAGCCTTAAAAAAAGATCCTATGAACCTTCTTGCAATCAATGGAAGCCCCCGGAAAAAATGGAATACCGCAACCCTGCTTGAGCACGCATGCAGCGGCGCTAAATCCGAGGGGGCGAAAACTAACCTTATTCACCTATACGATCTAGATTACAAGGGGTGCATCAGCTGCTTTTCCTGCAAACAGATCGGCGGTAAAAGCTACGGACACTGCCCCGTGAAAGACGACCTCCTATCGGTATTCGAAAAAGTCGAAAAAGCCGACGCGATCCTCATTGGCTCCCCAATTTATTTCTCAATTACGACTGGGGAGACGAGATCCTTTCTCGAACGGCTGATGTTCCAATTTTCGGTATATGACTCGAAGCGATCCACGCTATTTGGCAGGAAGATCCGGACCGGTTTCATCTATACAACGAATTCGACCGAAAGAATGGTGAAGGAGATGGGTTTTGACCGGAATGCCCGGTTAACGGAAATGGCTATGGCAGGGATCTTCGGATCGTGCGAATCGCTCTTTGTAACTGATACATTACAGTTCGACGATTATTCAAAATATGTCTCTTCGCGATATAATCCTGAGGAAAAGAAGAGACGTCGGGATGAGCAGTTCCCTCTGGATTGCAGGAAAGCGTATGAGCTCGGAGCACGGTTGGTCCAGACGGAAATGTGATTTTTTACAGAGTATGAATAGTCTCTCCGGTTCTGTTGCATCTGGGATTGATCTGCAAATTCATCAGATGTGAAGAATTAGCCGCAATCTGTCGATACATCCGCACCAAACCGGAAACAAATTTTCATTTTTCATTTTCTCCATGCTTGGAGAATATCTTCAAGAAAAGAAAATTCTGTGATTTTATTCTTCATCCATTACTATAGGGTATCTGTCATATCCTTCTCCGCCATTCCGGGCAACCATCCTGCAGCTAAGGAAATGACTGAGGCTGGCCCCAATCGCCATGACGAGTATGCCAGGACCAAGGCCGCAATCCTGGCGAGGATGTGATCCCAGGAGCGCAATGCATGGCTTCCTTGGAAGCGGAGCATTCAATGGGCTGGTCTCCACAAGCTCCCCCGGAACCCTACAAACCTTTTCACAAGATGCCTCAATGCCCAAGCCCGCTCGGCCAGATCCCCCCTATCCACGTCCCTAAGATATGGCAGCGAGTCGAATCACCCAGGCAAGCCCGATCTCCCAAGATCTGGCCCAGTGGCGTGCGTGCTCCCAGCCCGCCATCATCCAGGCAAGCTGATCATCGAGGGCTGATATTCTCGGATTAACCCTTTCCGGATCAAGTCATTCTCTAATGACTGCAACTGTACGGGAGCGAAATAATTTCAGGACTTCACTGTTGAAATCCCTTGCCAAAGATTTTTGTAGATAGAAACTAATTTAGGATAAATCAATCTATGGGAGGAATACCTCATATGAATGTTTATATATTTTTAGCCGTTTTATTTGCCATGTTAATGGGAACTGGACTTGCACAGAATGTGGACATAGGCAATGTAACGGCCTTTAAGCAGGCCTTAGAAAATGATGGATTTACTGTACAACAAGGTGAAGTAGGGGTTTTTGATCTAATTAAGTTACTCTACTTTCCAACTTTTAGCCCTATCGCTTTGAGCTTGTAAAGCAGTCCACCCTCGTCGGGTATTGGTAGGTTAAAGCAATCCATAACATA
>CABMDX010000244.1 GCA_902385025.1 uncultured archaeon
AAACCAATTTTTTTTAGTCATTTCATTTAGGGATTTTTCGGCCTTCGAGTGGAGACCTCCCCTCTTCAAGCTAGCGCTAGCACCAACATATATATATTTTGCAGCACATAAGAAATGATTATGCCCAAAGACCTCGATAGTCTCCTATCAGAGATGAAGAGCATCCATAGCGACCTTATCCCGATCTCTCCAGAAATAATTGTAGTAGCCGAATGGGTGCGGCTGAAATGCAGGTACGGCTGCAATTCTTATGGAACGCGACTCTGCTGCCCCCCTTATACTCCGACTCCGCAGGAGACCAGGGCCATCCTTTCTGAGTTCCGGCATGCAGTCCTGGCGAGATTTGAGATCAAGTCTGAGCAGAAGATGCAGCCCAAAAACCCAAGCAAGGCTCTTGGCAACTCGGTGATCAAGATTCACAAGACCATTGCAGAACTCGAAAAGACCGCCTTCCTGGCCGGGTACTACAAGGCATTCGCCATGAGCGGCATGCCCTGCTCCCTATGCGAAACCTGCGTTATCGAGGAGATGCACAGGAAAGATCAGGCGATCTTCGATCTGGATAGCGCAAAATGCAGACATAAGGAGATCATGCGTCCCTCCATGGAGGCCTGCGGAATAGATGTCTTCAAGACCCTGCAAAACGCGGGATATAAGTCGCACGTTCTTGGCGATTGCTCGGAGAGAGTTGAGGTCTCTGGCCTCGTGCTGCTGGATTAATGCAACTAAGATCTTATACCTGCAAGTTATTACCAAGGCCTGATGCAATGGGAATTAGTGGGATCGGGTGCAGCCGTTCTAACCATGTTCGGCTTCGTGCCCCAGATCCTCAAGATCCACCGTACAGAATCGGTGGCTGATGTCAGCCTTTTTATGCTTTTGCAGTTCTTTGTGGGAATCTTTCTGTGGCTGCTCTATGGCATACACATTAAGGATAAGATACTCATCATCTCCAATGCAGTGTCTTTTTTGACACTCGTTGTGGCGATTGGATTATATCTCAAATACAGAAAAAATAAAGCCAAAGATTTGGCCTAAGGTCCAGCCAATGCACCTGAAAATCGTAGCCGTGGCAAAGCTCAAAGAAAAGCACTGGAAGGAGGCTGCCGCGGACTACATCCGCCGCATCGGGCCCTACGCCCGTCTTGAAATCCTGGAGATTGCCGAGGCCCGGCTGCCAGAGAAAGGCTCCGGGGCAGAAGAAAAAAAGGCCATGGCCCAGGAAGGCCGGGCCATTTTAGAGAGGCTTGTGGCCCACGACGGGCCGGTGATTGCTCTGGACAGGAAGGGAAAGGCATTCGACTCCCCGGAGCTGGCTGCCTGGTTGGAGGGTCAACTCTTGAAAGGAAGAAATGATATGGCTTTTGTGATAGGCGGCCCGGTGGGGCTTGCACCGGAGGTTTTGGCGCGCTCAGACCTGGTCCTCTCCTTCTCCAGGATGACCTTTCCCCACCAGTTGATGCGCGTAATTTTGCTTGAGCAGCTCTATCGCAGCCTGCGGATCATGCGCCGCGAGCCCTACCACAAATAAAGGATCATTTATACCAATCAAGGCTCTCGTCCACGTACCTTATGAATGATACGAAGAAGTCCTTTGCATCCTGATTCATCTCCGTCATCGAGATCATCTTTTCCGCTTCCCTGGCATGCCCTCTTGAGATGGATTTGGCCAGATCGAGAGCGCCGCAATCCCTGATGAGCGCCTGCACGTATCCAATATCTTCCCCGGCAAGCATTCTGCCTTCTGCCATGATAGCAGCCAGCCGCTCTTCTCTTTCCAGGGCCAGGATCACATGCAGCGGCTTTTTCCTCTTGCCGATATCTCCGCAGGGAACTCTTCCATACTGCTCCTCTGAGGCAAAGGTGTCTATGATATCGTCCTGGATATCGAAGGCATATCCAATATGTCTGGCAGCTTCTTCGAGCAGCTTCAGGTCCCTATCTCCCGCCCCTGCCAGCAATGCGCCCGCGAGCATTGATGCCCTGAATAGGGATGCAGCCCTTCTGCTGGCCATGGTCTCCCATTCCTGCTGCTTAGGATTTGTATATTCAAAGAGCATATCGAGAATCTGGCTCTCGTTCACATCCTTGAACTCTGAAGACAGGATGCTGGCAGCTTTTGAGAGCCTGTCCGGGTCAAAGCCAGAGGCCAGGACGCCTTTAATGGCAAGTGCATAAAGGATATTTCCTGCAAACATTGCTGTGCCAAGGCCAAAATTCTCGCTAAAGCCTTCTGAGAAGGATCTGTGGAGCGTCTTGCCGCCTCTTCTCTCTTCCTCTGCATCAACGATGTCGTCATGGATGAGGATACTGTGCCGATATAGCTCGATTGCAGAGCATACTCCCAGGATTCTGCTATCAATGCCATTATCAATTCTATCTGCATAGCCTTTGTAGACGATCAGCGTGCTGCAGGCTGCCAGCCTCCTGCCGCTCCTCTGCACGAATTCCATGGTGGCTCTGTAGACCTCTCCCAGAAATGGATGGTATTTCTGCCCATCTTCGAGCAGCTTTTGCAGCTGCTCATCGAGGTCGGCCTCTATGAGCTTGCCATAATTGTCGAGCAACTCTGTATAGTCCATTCCGCATTTCTCCCTTTTGCTTTGAGATGACTTTGCAGTCTATGCAATTAATGATGATATGCTATTCAACTTGCGGTTAGAATAGATCTTATGGCCAATGGAAGGAGCAGCCATCATAATCAGAAATTTGATGTAGGAAGAAGCTCTTCATCATGGCATAAGGCGTGAGATGCCGGGGGCGTGGTCGATGAAAATCAGGGGCTCGATCTTTAGGGGGACTGGAATAGTCTTATGTCTTATAATTCTCCTGCTGCTATTCAATTTTCAGGCTTATGCTGCACAGACAAAGACGGCATATACCAGGGATGGAATTAATTTCGTGAGCAAGGAGCGAATGGAGGAAAATATAAGATACGAATACGCAAAGCCTGGCGAATACAGGGAAGTGCAGGTCCCTCTGGATACAGTAGTCGTAAGTGCATCAGTCATTCCGGAAATTGCTGCAAGCCAGGATTTGCAGGAGAACTCGACCAACGATTCGGAGGCTCCCAGGGCTGCACTCCCGTCCACGCCGGAAAAAGCGGCGAAGTATCCTTATGCCACTCTCGGCATTGGGCTGTTGCTGATTGGCGGCATAGTCGTCTTTATTGCATTGAGTATTCGTGGGCGCGGAAGATACTGAAAGAGAAAAGGTGGATTTTCAGCCGATTGACTGCATCCAGGATCATTGGCCTGCCACTCGACCGGTGATCTATAAAATCCCGGTATCTCTCTTCTCTTTCTGAGCAATTCCAGGCGCTTTTATCGAAAAGATTAATGACATAATAGTAATACTATTCATGCCAATGCTAGACATCAGAACGCTATCCGAAAGCCAGCTTTATGTGGAAAGTGACCGCTGGCAGTGCAACTTTGGCCATGGTGAGCCGGTCAAGCTCGGGCTGGTCCTGGAGGCTGTGGACACGGGTGACGGCGATGGCAATGGATATTCATATGTAATCGATGCCAGCCTCATTCCCCAACCGGAATCCATGGACAGAGAGATACTGCAGGAGGCGATTGAGGAGGGAAGAGAGACCGTCGAGGAGCAGATTCGCTACGCCTACGAGTGCTACGGAGGCGTGAGCGTGAACATCGATGCCGTCCAGCCGGCTAAGGCCTCCTGCGGCTTCTCCAGCTTCGTGGCAGAGAGCAATATTCGCACCAGAATTGCAGGCACAGGCGAGGAGATGGAGACCCGCCACTTCCAGGATCTCGAGGAGGCCATCTGCTTTGCTCGCGACTTTTACGCAGTCTATGCCCCGGTCATCTTCGGCTTCATCGATATGGTGCTCGATCACCCTCAAAGAGCAGGAGGGACGGGATGGGACAAGATCAGGCAAATGGCAAAAAAGGCAAATTGAGGGCGCAGGCTGTTAATAGATGTGGCAGCGTACTACAATCTTATATACGTTAAACGTCGAATATAGTATGGTCGGAAGCCGACTTAAGCCAAATTTGAACCACTTCCGGCCAGAGCCGAGGTGACGTTTACAATGCCGTACTTTCATATGATGGACTGGTTCCCTTTCATGGGATTTGGGACAGGGATGATATTCGTCTGGCTGGTATCCCTGGCCATAGCCTACCTTGTGTACAAAGATGCGGAAAAGAGAGGCATGAATGGGCTTCTGTGGGGCTTGCCAATCCTGATACCATGGATAGGCGTGCTCTTCCTGGTACTGTATCTGATCATGCGTGATTCGGGGCATCGCGCTGCTGGCGCAGAAGCAAGCTTGCCCGCCAGGATGACTGCCGGAGAGATTCTGGATGAGAGGTATGCAAAAGGAGAGCTGACGCGTGAGATATACCTGCAGATGAAAGGCGACCTTAACGCGGCCACAGCGGCCTCCAATTAGCACCTTTTTTCATAGTCTTGATCAGACTCAAAATGGACGCTGCCTTTATCCTTTCTTCAGGACAGCGTCAAAACCGGGAGGGTCATAGAATGCCTACTTCCAATTGCCTGATTCAATTTCGTTCAGATTCTCAATAAGATATGCAGCCATTTCTGGAGACAGCTTATATCGCCTCAAGATGGCCAGCACCCTGTGGAGCTCATCCCTTTCCATGGAGGCAGTATGTTGAGCAACACAGAGCATTGCTTCCTGAAATCCATTCTCCAAAATGGCATTTTTTACTGTCTGCAGCGTCTGACCGCTTACGCGCATGCCCGTGGCCCCGATCTTCCTGATCACCCTGCGAGCGTCTTCGCCAAACTCCATGCTGGGTGTTGTGCTCAAGGTCTCCGGCTCTGGAGCCTCCGAGACAAATTCCAGGGCCTTCTTGGAGACACCATTCAGGATAAGCTCAGATGCCAGCTTCTTCAGAGTCTTTCCCTGCAAGATGGCCTCAGCCTCTAAGGACCGATAGGCATCTGGCGTTATCTCTATTCGGGTATATCTGACACTGGGCATTCGAGCGCCTCTTTGCATTCACTTGAATCTATTTATCGCCTAACCAGTAATTATGAGTATCATACATATTAAAAGACTGCGTTTTCGCGGGGTGGATTTGCCACCATATTCCGCCATTTCCCCTGCATTTTCACCCAGGAGCCGCCAGGTCGTTGACAATTCGCAAGATCGCAGACCCTGGCGGATCACCTTCGCCCCGCGCCCGCCTCGCTCTTTTATCTTCGCCGCGCTAAAATGACCAGGATGTGGATCTTTGACACCTACTGCAAGGGCTCAGTGCATGTTTGGGCCAGGGATAGTGGCCTCTCCCACACAATAGCTCAAGATCCACCATCTTTCTATCTCCACCTGAAGGATCCACATGCCCATGCAGAGATGATCGAGGCTCTGGAGAGGCGTTATCGAGCAGAAGAGGCATGCTTTAAAACCATCTACGGATCGCTGGAGGGCTTTCGCGTCTACGCCGATAGAGACGTGGCCGAGAAGATCGAGAAGCAAACCAGCTACGCCGCCGAGCTTTACAACGTGGATGTGCGAAAAGATCAGCAGTATCTTGCGGAGCGGGACCTCTTTCCCTGCAGCGAAAGAGATGAGTCCAGGTTCTCGCCGGACTTCCATGTTCCACTGAGCCAGATGGAGCTTGAACTCTCCGGGGACCCAATCCATCGGCATGAGATCTCTTGCATCAGGATTCGGGGAGAGCGCCCGCTGCGTTT
>CABMDX010000245.1 GCA_902385025.1 uncultured archaeon
CCATTTGCCGAAATATCCTGAGAACATCCAGCATCAGCCTCATGCCAATGCCGCGACCCTGATACTGCGGGGATACAGCCAGCCAGAAGACTCTTCCCTCAAAAGGTGTATGCTTGAAGCCCAGCACGAAGCCTGCCACCCTCCCGTCCACCTCTGCGACCAGGGAGCTGCCCGGATGATATTCATAAAATGCAGTGAATATGGCAGGGTCATATCCTCCGAAGACTTCCTGGTCTATCTCCAGAGCTACCTGCAGATCGTCCGGGCCGAATCTCCTGATCACCACCCGGCTTTTTAGGGCGGAGGCATCAATGCCGTCCTTGAGCTGGCTATGAATTTATTCCTCAGGCCACATTCTGCTCAGAAGCACGATTCTTCAGCGGAAATAGTTTATCGAGGACTTGCTGGCAGGATTGGAAAAATAGGCGGCAATGCAAAAAAGAAAAATGAAAACAAGTGCGCAAAGGCCGCATTCAAGGGAAAGCATGGCGTGGCTCCCAATCCTTGGAAAAAATTACTGCTGGGCTCTGGACATTTTTTCCCTCCAGACCCGGGCATGCTCTGAGGGCAGGACATCTATGCTCCCACCCTGGAAGCTTCCTTCTGTCTCACCCATCTTCTCTTCCATCCATCCCTCTATCTCCAGGTAGTGGGATTTCAGGGCATCGAGAACCTCTTTGTCTGCCTTCCACAGGCCTCTTTGGCTTGCCTCCAGCAGCCTGCGCCCTATCTCCTCCATTGCCCAGGGATTATTCTCCTCGAAGAACTTGCGGTTCTCCTCATCCAGGACAAAGGTCTTGGCAATATCGTCGAATATCCAGTCATCCACCTCATTCGTCGTAGCCTCCCAGCCATACACCCGGCCCACGCGCTTGGAGATATCGCTTGCACCCTTGTAGCCGTGCCGCTTCATGCCGTCGATCCACTTGGGATTGAGGAGCTTGGTGCGCACGATCCTTCGGACCTCGTCAGCCAGGGTTCGAATCTCGGCATTCTCTCGGTCTCTCGTATCCCCGTAGTAGGATGAGATCTCCTGGCCAGACAGATCGCGCGCGGCATTTGTCAGGCCGCCATGTGTTCCGAAGTAGCAGCAGCAGCCCAGCAGATCGTACTCATCGGTTACTGTCTTGTTGAATGTCAGGTCCACGCTCTTCAGTTGCTCTACCAGGGCCTTATACGACTCCTGGCCGAAGACATCCTTGCCATAGGCATAGCTGTTCCACTGCACGAATACATCGGTGAGATCCTTTTCCTCCTTCCAGGCTGAGGCGTAGACTGCCAGGTTCACGCCATTGCCGTAGGTTCCCGGACGGCTGGCAAATATGCGGGAAGCTTCGCCTCCATGGGTGTGCTTATGCAGGAAGTTCATATCCTCGGGCTCATCCAGAGCTGCGACTTCCCTGACTGCCTGGTCGAGCAGCTCAATGCAGTTGTAAAAGCAATCCCTGGTGATTCCGCTGGCTCGAACGGTGATATCAATTCTGGGACGGCCCAGCTCCTCCAGGCTCATTATCCTGTAGCCCGTGACGCGCGAACCCTTCCAGATCGGCTCCACTCCCATAAGAAAGAGCATCTGGGCAAGCTGCTCTCCATCAGCCCACATGATATCGCTGGCCATCCAGTACATGGCCACGTTCTCAGGAATCCTGCCCTTCTCCTCCTCGTATTTCGTGATCAGGAGATGAGCAAGTTTGCGGCCCACTCTCCAGGCGGCCTTGGTGGGGACTGTGCCCGGATCAAGGGAATAAAAGTTCCTGCCCGTGGGCAGCACATCGGTCTTTCCGCGTGTGATCAGGCCCGAAGGGCCGGGCTCTATAAATCCGCCATCGATTCCGCAGAGCAGGCTCTTTATCTCGTCTGAGGTCTCGATTCTGCTGGAGATATCCTTTACCCTCGCCCTCATAAGGGAGATGGACCTATCGATCTCCACGCTATTTTCGCTCTTCAGAAGATCTCCCAGGATTCTCGCCGCGGGATTGAGCTCGCCAACCATGAAGGCGCGGATGAAGTCTTTTGCCAGAAGATCCAGTTCCTTCTCTGACAGGGGCCGGCAGATCATGGCCTGCAGGAATTTCTTCATCTCCGAGTCAAAGCGCAGGATAGCGTTGATCAAATCTACGCGCTTCTCACCCTCCGGCACCTCTCCGAAGATATGCATGCCATCTGGAATCTCGGTGGTATACATCTGCGAGATCTTGCCATGCGCCTCTTCCAGAATCTTCTCAAAAGATGTGCCTGATTCCATCTTCTCCTCAAGCCTCATCTCCTCTGCCAGGTTCGTCTTCTTGAGGAGGTCTATTATGATATGCTCCAGTGCATGCGCTCTGCCCTTATCCGAGGCTTTTGCCTGATTGTAGGCGGCAATGTTATCTTCAAGCTCCTTTAGGTCGCCATAGATTCCAGATCCGGTCATTACAGTCTGCATGTGATCCACGATAACTGCATAGCTCCGCCTTTTGGCGATGGCGCCTTCTGGCGGATTGTCAGAGTTGTAAATATAAATGTATGGAATATCTCCTACAGCGATATCAGAAAAGCAGCTACTAGAGAGGGCCACAGATTTGCCGGGCAGAAACTCCATGTTTCCGTGCGTTCCCACGTGAATCATGACATCTGCACCGAAGACCTCCTCTATCCAATGATAGGTGGCGAGGTACTGATGGGGCGGCGGCACCATTGGATCATGCAGGATCCGGCAGACCTGGCCGTCACACCGGGCACCGGCGCAGCCTCTCTTGGGCTGGACACAGACTATGACATTGCCAAACTGGATACCGGTTATTACCATCTTGTCGTCAAGGACCATGGACGGAGGCACGCCGTCTTTTTCTTCTCCCGGCGGCTGGCCCCAGGCATCGCAGACCTGTTTTTGGGCGTCTTCTGGAAGCGCAGAAAACCAGGGCATATACTCCTCCCTGCTCATCATGGCAAGTGCTCCGCCTTTGCGTACAATTTCCGCCACGGGAGTCCAGCGAAACTCGGAGATGGCTTTCCTGTCCATGATAGCATTAATCAGCTCTTTTCCGCTTTCGGGAGCATTTTCTATTCTGTACCCGGCCTCTTGCAAGCTTTTCAGGATACGCGACACACTCTCCAGGGTATCCAGATGAGCGCCGGAGCCGACAGTGGCCTCAGCCGAGGCACAGGGGTTGTTGTGAAGGATCAGTGCCACCTTTCTCAAAGAGGCAGGCTTTTTTTGGAGGCGCAGCCACCGATTGACCCGACGGCAAACCTTCTCGACTCTGTCATCAATGATCTGGTGCCTCTCAAATTCCGTGCCGCTGAGTTCTTCGCGAGATGATGCTCCGGCCATGATCGGCTCGATCAGGCCCTCGAACTCAGGCAGAGCCACAGACCAGCCCACCTCTGAGCTGGTCAGACCATGAATATCGCTTTGCCATTCTTCTCTGGTCTTATGGTAAGCGGTTAGTGGATGGAAAACTGGAACATTCAATTTCTTCAGGACTTTTGCAGACTGCGAGGCGCTTTTGGCGTGAAAGATGGACTGCAAGTTGATGACCGCATCGATTCTTCCCGAAAAGTATTCCTCCACAACCTCGCCACTGGATTTTGCACCCAGATCCCTGTCGCCCAGTCCGAAGCAAAAGGCGGGCAGGACGTCCACATCCTTTTCCAGCTCACGAATGAATCCATCTACCATAGCCAGGTCGCCGTTGGCCCAGTAGGTGCGGAAGAATAGAATTCCGACGCAGTGCTCGTGCCTTTTTCCGTACCACTTCAGATAATCATCCACATTTGTGAAGGCCTCTTTTGCATCCGGATGGTAAAGTCCCTGCCAGAGACTTTCTGCTGGAAGATCGTAGCTAAATTCGTGCCCGAGAACCTCGCGTCCAATATAGCGAATCATGTTGGCAGTATTCTCCGGACCTCCGTAGACCACATAGGCATTTACCGTGGAGATGATTTTCGCACTTACAAGGGTGCTGGAAAAGGATCTGAGAGCCGGATCAAGGCCAAAGGAGATAACGGGTATTTTTTTGTCGATTCCATCCATGACCTGATCAAAGAGGCAGTCCTGCTGGCAGGGATGCACAAGGATGGCCTCAGCCGAATTCAGAGAGCTGATGCACTCGCTAATATTTTCCTTATTCAGCTTTGAGACGGACCAGGCCAGGAGCTCGATCTTCGTCACATTCTCGGCCTCGAGCAGCAAGGCCACGTCGCTGGCCCAGGTAAGTGATGCTAATCGCATACCAGGCCACCGCCAAGCGAGCGCAGGGGAACAATGTACGGCCTTCCGACAGCGTTCATCACTATGGCCTCAATGCCGTAGACCGTGCAGATATTGGCCTCATTGAGGAGAACTTTGGGCTCTCCCGCAGCATAGACCCGCCCGTTCTTGAGCATCACCAGCTTATCGGAAAAGCGCGAGGCAAGATTCAGGTCGTGTACGGCCATCACGGCGGAGATGCCTTTCTCCCTGACAAGAGAGCTGATGGTTTCCATAACCTCCAGTTGATGCTTCATATCCAGGTTGGAGGTCGGCTCGTCCAGGAGAAGCACAGCGGGCTCCTGGGCCAGGGCGCGGGCGATGAGAACCTTCTGTTTCTGGCCGCCGGAAAGCTGGGCAAAATCCCTCATCGCCAGCTCTTCCAGGTGCAGCCTCTCCAGAACCTCTGCCACCTTCTCCAGATCGATGTCTGAGACCCTCCAACTGATATGCGGCCTGCGTCCCATGAGGACGGTATCAAAGACAGTTGTAGCCAGAGGGGTGGAGCTTGACTGAGGCACATACCCAATTTGCCGCGCGATATCCTGACGACTCATATCCGCGATCTCTTTGCCATCCAGCAGGATGCTTCCCTTTGGTTTCAGGATGCGGTCTATGCATTTGATGAGCGTGGTCTTTCCCGAACCGTTCGGTCCAACCAGGCTCAAGACCTCGGAATTCTCCACCTCGATATCAAGATTATCGAGAATTTTATGGCTATTATAGCCGAATGTGAGACCCCGGATGGTGATATTTACCAATCGATTTCCTCCTGACGCAATTTTTAAGTGAAGATCGGTGCTGCAATGCATAATATGCACAGGGCCACCGATCTTGGGTGTAATTTTTCGCTTTTTTTAATAACTTTATCTCGGTTATTGCTACTTCATATTAGTATGTCAAAATTACAGTGTAATGGATAATTAATAAATCCTTCTATCACGGCAGGGCGTATTAGATGCAAGCGAAGTGATTTATATATGTACTGCTTCGCACAGCAAATCTATTGGGCGTTCTAAAGGGAGAATTGTCCCTTGGCCATGCACAATTATTATTACAAATAAAGATTTTAATAGCATTAAATTTGATTCTAATCTTAACATGCATATTTAGAGAAATAATAATCATTAGCATACTGCTTTTATTGGCTTCACATGATATGCTTACTAATTTATAGATGAATACAAGAAGTCGCGATCTTAGCTCCAAAATAGAAGCCGAAATACTGGAATCCAGTATTGTAGTCCTATAAAATTGCTTGATGGTGTCTCTGTTATTTCGCCGCATCGGATAGATGATTATATAAATATTATGGGCCTGCAAAACGCTATAGTAATACTATTATCAAAAGATTTATTACTATGTACGATGATCTGTTGGGTGTGGGCGAGACATGCAATGGCCTCCTTTACCATATTGCTCTTGCAGCGCTCACTTGCCAGATCAAACGGGATGGACGATACGCCCTGGCCAGTCTGCCATTGGCCGCCAAAAATTGATAGGCGGTTTTCGGCTGGGGCGCTCCTCTTCTGTCTTGACAGAGATCCATATTATTGGAAATCTAAATAATATTAACCTCATCAATGGATGGGTCCATCATCAATTTTTCCATCATCTTCTGGTGGCTTTCCGGCTTTCCATATACCTGCCAGGTGATAATCACCCTGGTGCCTTTTTTAGCCAGAGTCTGCCTGTTTAATACAAGGCCCGCTTCCCTGAAATTTGCCAATATGTCTTCTAGCCTTTGATCCTCAAGAGGCGCAATTACCTCATAGGTATAGGTATCGCGAGCTTTGCTGATGAGATCGAATTTTGGAAAACCCCATATCACAATTAAGGCTGCCATAGTTGCAAGGATCACTGTCTGATACTGCTTGATGCCGATTCCAATCCCAAGAGCTGCCACCAGCCAGATGATGGCGGCAGTGGTCAGCCCCCAGACCTCCCGTTTCTCGCGCAAGATTACGCCGGCGCCAAGGAAGCCGATTCCAGTAACGATGCCGGCTGCAACGCGAGAAGGATCGCCCTGCAGCGAGCTGAATAGGCCCGAGAAAATTGTGAAAAGAGTCGATCCCAGGCAGACCAGGGTAATGGTTCGTAGGCCCGCAGATTTCTCCCTGAATTCTCTCTCTGCGCCGATGAGACTGCCAATTAGGAGTGAAAGTAATAGCTGAGCTATTGTCTCAAGCATGAACTATTAACTTCCTGCAAAAAATTTAAGTTTTGGCATCAGATCTGGGCATTGTCATTGGTTTGCCGGCACAACAAATCTTATGCAAAAGCTGGAAAGGATGCAGAAGACGCCCAGGTACATGAAGACCGGCAAGAAGTTGTCCCCTGTTTTATCCAGCAGAAAGCCCGATAAGCTCGGCCCGAGCGGTCCGGCCACAGAGCCGTATGCTGCAAATGTGAGCCCGAATATGGCCCCGAAGTGCTTCAGGCCGAAACAGTCCGCCACCAGTGGAGCTGAGACCGAAAACAGGGTTCCGAAGGAAAAGCCCACGGTTGCCGCCAGGATCGCGCATTCTGTCAGGCTTCCTGCCCAGGGCAGCATGAAGTAGGCAATGCCGGCTGCCAGAAAGGCCAGGCTCATAACACGTATCCTTCCAAATCGATCGGAGAGGATGCCGCTGATGAGCCGACCGCTTCCGTTAGTGAGATTGAATGCAGTCAGGATGAGTATGGCCGACTCCATTGGAAAGCCCAGGAATCGCCCGTAGCCTGTGGCGAGAATGGTCATGGAAACGCCTGCCGCGCCCGCCAGGGTCCAGGTGACCCAGAGAGACCAGAAGCTTCTGGTATGCAGGCTTTCGCTTACCGTCAAAGATCTTGCCGCCTTTGGCTTCTCTTGAAGGTTGCTCTCTTTTTCCGATTTCATGAGGGATGCATCACCAGGCGGCGCACGGGCAAAATATGCACCGAAAAGGCCGATACATACGGTGAGAAGGGCGACTATCAGGTTCATGGATACATATCCGAAAGAGGCCAGCATACTACCGAAAATTGGCGACATGATGGCTGCGGAGAGCCCGAAGAGCATGCTGACGATTCCGGAGACGAGACCCCTCTTATGCGGATACCACCATTGCACCAGTGTCAGAGATGGAACATAGACAAAGCAGGAAGCAAGGCCGTTGAGGAAGGCCCAGGCATAGATCATGTAAATTGAGGTGGCATAGGCTGCGACCAGGCTGCTTGAGCTCGTGAGGACAACACCCAGCATGATCATCCGCCTGAAACCATAGTGCTCCTGCCAGCGTCCCACC
>CABMDX010000246.1 GCA_902385025.1 uncultured archaeon
ACGTACAGTCCACCAGGTTCGCACCCGCGATCTGGTTGTTACAAACGCTGTTGTCGGTAACATTGCAGCCGAGGCTGTTGCTCATGCGCAGGCCATAGCGGCTGTTCTTGTATAGCCAATTTCCTTTTATCATCATTTTTTTAACGGACTGGGCGAAGATCCCCTGGCCGTTCTCCTGTGCAGTGTTGTTGAAAACCTCGCCTCCGGTGAGCTGCTGCAAAGAGATGCCATCTCCATGATTGCTGCTGGCATTGTTCCCTTTAAGGAGGCAGGAGTTGCTCCCCGTCAGAGATATGCCATTGTCATTGGATGATGCCTCATTGTCAATGAGCGAGCACTTATGAGATGTGCCAAGAAGGATGCCCTCCGCCTCATTTTCGAGCAGGCTGCAATTTCGGATCGTGCAAAGTCGCGAGCCGGTAAGTGATATGCCATTCTTTCCAAACAGGGCGCGGCAATTGATCCAGCTCAGGCTGAGAGCATTGTCGGCCCGAAAGCCCTCTTCCGAATAGTCCATGGCCAGGTCTCTCTCAAAGCGCCCCCCCACTGAGCCTGATGCTGTAAAACCGGTATTGCAGGAATGCGCCTGGCAAAGCACTACACTGAATGCGGTACAGTCCTGCAAGTGGATACCTCTTTCCGCTCGAAATATGCTGCAATTCGTGAGGTGGCATAATGAGGAATTGACTGCCAGGATGCCTGTGCTGCTGTTGGATATAGAGAGATTTGCGGCAGTGATATTGCGGCATGAGATCAGGCCCAGGAAGCTGCAGTTTGATGGAACGGATATGTCTCTCTTTCCAACCAGATAGCATATCGGGCGGCCATCTATCAAATTGGACATGTCGACATCCTGCGAGAAGATCTCCCAGTCCTTTTTACCCGATGTTTTTTCTCCTGCCTCAACACGCAAGTTATTGTCATTTCCTTGCAAGAGGTTATCCCTCAAGACATTTCTTGCGGAATCCTTCAGAGATATTCCGTAAGTATTTTGGGATGCAAAATTGGACCGCAGCCAATTCCGGGATGATCCGGAGAGGAGGATGCCGTTTCCATTACCTGCAAGGCTATTATTCACGAGAAGGCTATCAAATGACTCATCAACATATATGCCGGCCCTCTCACATCCATTGCATATATTGCCACAGATACTATTGTTCTCTGCTCCCCTCAGGCTGATTCCCAGTTTGCCGCCTGTGATTTTGTTATTCGTCAGATTATTTCCTGTGCAGTCGGAAGCATCAAGACCGCTCAAGAACGCTCCGGAGAGACTGTTCCCTGAGACCTCATTTTCCGAGGAAGCGGTGAGCACCACTCCAAAACCGTTCCCGGAATAGGAATTGTTCATAATTTTATTTCGGTTGGATCTATCAGAGACGATTCCCTGCATGCATACGAACTGACACTCTGCGATACGATTTTGCTCGGTTTTATTAACCTTAATTCCAATATCGCAGCGGAAGGTGCTACCTTGAACCGTGCATTTTGTGCCGTAGAGCTCCAGGCCCACCGGTGAATTGATCTGGCAATATAAAATGCTGTTATTTTCACCCCAGGAGCGAACTGCGCTTGCGCCTCCGGCTACAGTGCAGCCGATAATTCTAGCACCCGAAGATTGTATAATGAGAGCAGGATTATTTCCGCCTGACTGCAGGTTCAGGCCGGAAATTTCGCAGTTTGGGGCCGCAATTACCAGGGTGCCGCCGAGCTGCGGCTGGCCAATGCCCATGATCTTCAGGCTGCGGTCCACAACTGCAGCGCCAAAGCTGCCGGAATGTATCTGGACGGTATCTCCAGGGCTCGCCTGAGATATCGCGATGGAAGGGGTTTCGGCATCTCCCGAGCCACTCGAATCAACGATCAATGTCCTAGCCTGGCAGGAGGTCATAAGCAGCAAAAGGAGGAGGGGAATCAGGAGTTTCATTCTTTCCTGTCTTGGGATTTACAGGCTATTATCTGTGGCGGTTGGCATTTCCCTGCGCACACAAAATATATATTTTTTATAATCAATGAAATTTTTCTCTCAGATCGGTAATATATTTAGCGCTAAAAATACCATTTGTAAATACATAAGCCCTTGATTTGCTCGGTCACACTATTTTCAGACCTTTTTTCCGATTTTGCCTTCTTTGGGAAAAAGTAGAAATATGCAAATTCATTATGCATATTCAGGGCAGGGATAGTCAGGGCAGGGACAGATTCTGATGGCTAGGTCTTATCGCATTCTTATCATCGAGGACGATGCTGAACATGCCGAGCTCATAAAAATCGGCTTTAGGAAACATGACGAATTCTTCCTGGACTTTGCCATCACGGGTGAACAGGGCCTGGAGATGATCCGCGCCCAGAATTATGATTTGATCTCCGTGGACCTGGTCTTGCCTGGCATCGGGGGACTGGATGTTCTGGTCAGGATCCGCAAGCTTGATCAGGATATTCCCGTGGTTATGGTCTCAGGGCATGGCACAACGGAAATGGCTGTGGTGGCCTTCGAGAACAGGGCGACCAAGTATGTCGTAAAAAGCCTGGAGAGCTTCAAGAGCCTTCCTTATGTCTTTGAAAACCTCATTCAAGAGGCAAGATTCAAGGCCAGCGAGAGGGCAATGCAAGAGCAGATCGAGAGATCGGAGAGAATCCACAGAAATATTGTGGAGAATGCCCTGGCAGGTATCTACATTCTGCAGGATGGAGCCTTCAAGCTGGTCAATCCAAAGCTTGGCGAGATCTTCGGCTGCGCGGCAGAGAGCCTTCTTGGTATGCCTTTCTGGCAGCTCGTCAAGCCTGATGATATGGAATACGTAAGCCGGCTGGAGCGCGATCAGCTCTCACTCGCTCCGGTTTATGAGTCAAAGGTTCTGCGCAAAGACGGAACGCGTCGCTGGATAGAGTTCCGGACTTTTACCATAGAATATGAAGGGCGCAGAGCGATCCTTGGCAATTTGCTGGATATAACTCATAGAAAAGAGCTGGAAATCGAGATGATGCGTTCCAACCGGGAGATGGCGGCATTGAGCGGTATAATGCAGAAGTGTCTATGCTCCGGCGTTGATGCTGACCAGGAGATGGCGGACGCTCTGGCTCATGTAATCGCCGGTTTAGGGGGCGCAGAGGTTGGTGGCGTATTTCTTCAGGAAAACTCGGGCCTGGTGCTGCGGGCACTGCATGGCTCGGTGGAGGAGCTGATAAATTTCATTCAGGGAAAAGAGGTCGCACTTCTTCTCGGCCCGGCCCGCCTCCACAAGTCCGATGGCGCAGCCACATGGACATGGATATCTGCCCCTGTCATCTGCGGCGGCCTGTCAAAAGGTACGGTGGTGCTGGCCCATGAAGGAAATAGCAGTGTCGCTGAGGAAGCCCTCTCCTTCTTGGAGCGAGCGGCGTCGCAAATTGGCAATCTTGTGGAAACGTTCAGCCTGAGAGGTCAAATGAATAAATCTTCAGTGGAATTGTTGCCCAAAGTCAGGACCAGTCCCGCTCAGGAATAAGAAGACCACGGCGCATTTTCTTTGACAAAGCCGGGATCCCCGGCCTGCAGTCTAAGGCGCGAAGAAATCGACCAGCCAGTCTACCTGTCCAGGCGGCAGCTCTATCTCATCCTTGATTATTTTCATCACAAGATCAGCCACCATAGCAGGAGATTTTCCGGTGGTGTCCACTTCATCCACTCGCTGGCAGCCCTGTACGGCTTCCACCAGAATCACATCTAATGCCTCTGCTTCCAGGTTTTCCCTGATTTTCTCGGCAGAGTAGCCGCGCTCATTAAGCCTTGCTCGAAGGGCATGAGGATCCAACCTGAGGACTATGGACCAGTCTGCAAAATGATGGGCGAAATGCCCTTCCAGGACAATGACCTCCTCACAGTCCATTTCCTTGAGGCGGCATGCCAGGGCCTCCATGTCCGCCTCCAGGCAGCCTCTTTCCGGATCGCGGCCCAGGTTGCAGCCATCCTTGACAAGGGAGTTGATATCGATTACCCTGTAAGGCAGAAGCCCGGCAACGCTCGTCTTGCCGGTGCCCGGCGTTCCGGTGAGTGCTATCTGCATATCTCCCGGAAAGCAGAAAGGAAGCGATCGTTCTCGGCAGGAGTTCCCACGGTCACGCGAGCGTGGTGCTCGCCTGCGCCACGGAAGGAGCGGCAATCCCGGATGATGATGCCTCTGGCCAGAAAATTCTCCACAAATTCGTTTGAAGGCCCTGCCGTCTCAAGGTACAAGAAGTTGGCCTGGGAAGGATGCGAATTTATCTCCTCTTGCAGCCGCCTCCTCTCCGCGCGGATCTTTTCCACCGAGCTATGCATGAAATGGAGGTCTCCGAGGGCGGCCACACCTGCCGCTACAGAGGCGCAGGTTATGCCGAAGAAGGGCGGCGCGGCTCTACGATATTGGTCTGCAATCCAGCGGGGAGCTGCTGCATAGCCTAGACGCATGCCCGCCAGGCCGAAGGCCTTGGACATCGTACGGCCCACTATCAGATTATCATATTCCTTGACCAGACTGATGCAGGAGCTGTCGGCAAACTCCACATAAGCCTCATCCAGGAATACGATTGAATCGGTGCTCTCCACCAGAGCCCGCACCTCCCTTTCGCTCGCGGCATTTCCGGTGGGATTATTGGGCGAACAGAGAAAAGCCATCTTCATGCCTGCTCCAATTTTTGCCGGAAGCTCAAAGTGCTCGCCGCGCGGCTCGAAGACCGGCGTCGCTCCGGACAGGGTGGTTAGGATCTCGTAATAGCTGAAGGTTGGAGTGGAAATGAAGCATCTATCGCCTGGCTCCAGGAAGAGGCGGGTCAGGGTGTCCATCACACCATCCATGCCTGCGCCTATTACTATCATATCCTCCGGAAAGCCGATGTATCTGGCAAGAGCGGTTATCAGGTCCTCGGGCTCTGGATATCTTTCCGGTGAGATCGATCGCAGGGCTTCGGCAACTCTGGGGCTCGGGCCATAGGGATTCTCGTTGCTGCCCAACTTCACGATCTCCTCTGGCTTATAGCCATATTTGCGTGAAATTTCAATGAAGCCCTTGCCAGCTACGTAGGGCTTGAGCTGCCTTAGGCTTGGGCGCAGCTTTGAGAGGCTTGATTCAGATGGACTCTCCAATGATATTCACCACTTTGTCGATCTGCTCCTTTGTGACCACCAGAGGTGGGATGAGACGGATAGTGTGCTCGCCCGTGCTGTTGATCAGCGCCCCTTTTGCCAGGGCCTTCCCTACCAGGAGATTGCAGTCGGCATCAAGATCCAACCCCACAATCAGCCCCTGGCCACGAACGGCGCGCGGATGGAGCTTTTCCAGCTCTTTACGAAGGTATGCGCCGTTTTCCATTGAACGCTCTACCAGCTTCTCCTTCTTGATGACACCGATCGTGGCCAGAGCTGCTGCAGAGATCAGTGGACCACCGGCAAAGGTAGAGCCATGGTCTCCCTTCTGAAAGGCTTCCGAGACGCTCTCGCAGGCCAGCATGACGCCCATGGGCAGGCCTCCTGCAATGGCTTTGGCAAGGGTGATCATATCCGGCTGTACGCCGGAGTGCTCTTTGGCAAACCATTTGCCCGTGCGCCCGAAGCCCGTCTGAACCTCGTCGAAGATGAGCAGGCATTTGGCATCGTCGCATATCTGGCGAGCGGCCTTCAGGTAGCCCTGGTCAGGCACGTAGACACCGGCTTCGCCCTGCACCGGCTCCAGGATCACGGCACCTGTCTCGCCCGTCACAGCGTTCTTCAGGGCCTCGACATCATTGTAAGGAACGAACGTAGCCTCATTCAAGGGCCGAAAGGGCTCGCGGTAAGCTGACTTGTAGGTGGCGCCAAGAGCGCCAAGCGTCCTTCCATGAAAGGCGCGCTCTGCTGCTACAATCATCGATTTGCCCGTGGCCCGGCGGGTAAGCTTCAGGGCAGCCTCCACGCTCTCGGCGCCCGAGTTACAGAAGTAGGCTCTCTTCATGCCGGTGAGCTTCTTCAGCTCCTCCGCCAGAAGCACCTGGTTTTCTGTGTAGTAGAGGTTGGAGGTGTGGATGAGCTTTTCTGCCTGACTCTTGATGGCCATGACGACTTCCGGATGGCAGTGGCCCACGTTATTCACGGCGATGCCGGCCACGAAATCCAGGTATTCCTTGCCATCCAAGTCCCAGACTAAAGCGCCCGCACCGTGCGTCAGGACTACATCCTGGCGGCCGTAGGTCTGAAATATGGCTTCAGACTCCCTTTTCTTAAGATCGTTTTTGTCCATGGAGATGACTTCCGGCTCCATTGCCAGTATCTGTTTCTGGTTCTTCATCTTCTTCGCACACTCTTTTTTATGAATAATTTGGAGAACTCTTCGCAAAGCCAAAGAAGTTTACCGTAATTGCTCTTATAGCTTGCGATTTGTCTCCTATCATTTTCCGGTTATTCTACCTTTCGGCAGGAGCGCCAGAGTCAGATTGGTCACGATAAGGCCAGAGACTCAGAGACGCCTTTCTGCTGATGGATATGCGATTCACGGAGCACAAGTTCGGGGAAATCCAGCTCACCGGATCAATTTTCGCTGGTGAGTTTTGGTACAGAATAAATTGAGCTACGGTTTCAACAATTACTCGCATTTGACCTCAGCGATTGTGCCGGAATACAGATCATCTGGCAGTTCCTTAGCAAGTCTTTAATATAATGGATTATAAAATAGCAGCAAATTGGGGTGCTTTCATGTTTATAGGACACTTTGCCTTCGCATATGTTCTTATCAGCCTTTTCCCAGGAGTGCCTCCCCTAATTCCCCTTCTTGGAGTCAACTTTCCGGATCTCCTCTGGCCCGTTCTGGTCCTGTTAGGAATAGAAAAGGTATCGATCGATCCAGAATCGCCTCTTCAGGACCATGTAAAGTTTACAAGCTACCCCTACTCTCATTCCCTCGTTCTGGGAACACTGATCGCCTGCGTCTTTGGATTGGGATTGGCATTCTTTTGGAGTCCTCTCGCAGGGTTTGTCTTTGTCGTAGCATCGGCATCCCATTGGCTACTTGATACAACATTTCACATCAAGGACCTACCAGTCATTGGATTTGGATCGGATAGAAAGGTCGGATTCGGGATTTGGAGCTACCCGAAGTTTGCCTTTATTATCGAGCTCCTGTTCTACGCGATATTGACTGTGCTGACCTTTCCATCGAAGCAAATTCCATTGCTCGTGATTGGTGTGGCATTTCATCTGATCAACGCCAACTCCTTCCTGGGACTTACAAAGAAAAATCCGCTCAAATCTGCCAATGCTTATGCAATTCTTGCCCTTGTGGGCATTCTTGCGTTCAGCCTGGTGGCCAATTTCGTGATTTCAGGATGGAAATGATCAACCTAAAGCCATCCAGCCACGAAAATGGGGCTCTGCTATCGAGGCGGTGCGACGAGAAGGAGCCCTGCATCGTCAATCGGAATTATTTAACTCGTCTGGCGGATCGAATTCCCAATGCCCGACTCTTGTCCATATCAGATGGAGGCCATATGCTACTGGGACATGATGAAGAGGTCAAGGCTGAAATTTCCAAATTCCTGGGAAGAAGCGTGGTTTAGCTGGATAACCACTAGTGAGAAATCACATAAAGCTCACTATTGCGCTCTCATGGATTCTGAATTTGCTCCAGCAAATGTTCCTGAATCTCCGATATCGCCTGACTCAGCACGAGCCGATTGTCATAGCTTTTCACTATCGTTTGCAGATCGGCACGCGATACCGACGAGAGCTGCTGTATCTGAGCCGTCAGGCCCGGCACGGCCCTCAGGATATTGTCCACGATGCTCACTGTGGCCTTTCGAGCCGTTCTGGACAGCGGATTCAGATCGATGGCAATGACCTTCTTGCCCATGGCCACCAGTGCCTCGCAGCGGTCGCCATCCTCCAGTGGAATCAGAACCACATCCGCATCGTAGATCCCGCCCCTTGTGGCAAGCGCCCGGGCATGATCAAGGCCTGGGACTGAGGCGTCTGGTCTTTCTCCCAATACCTCTTTTGCGCCCCGCTCCCTCAGGAGATGGGCAATCCTCTTCACCCGCTCTTCGCTGCGGTGAAATAGATTTACCTCCAGCGGAATCCCAAGCGACAGGGACAGGGCCACCATCTCATCCGGAACCAGTGCAGCCACATTTCCGTTTACGCTCAGCGCTGGCCGCTCTGCCGTGAGCAGTAGTGCGGCCGCTGCCCTTGTGGCCGTTTTTGCGGAGGCGGTTGTTCTCTCGCCCAGCAGGTAGTCAAAGCACTCCCCTCTGCCCTGTGCGATCAAACCCTGGCTGCTCGTGTAGCCTTTCTTCATGCCTTCTGTCACGCGTTCGCGTGCAACCAAAGAAGAATACCTGGGATGAGACTTGGGAATATCAGTCAAGATTGGCACCTCTCTGCGAGATTGTAGTAGTATGAACCTGGCCGAAGCTTCTCAACGCTTCAGCTCCGCCAAAGGCAAAGACGGCATCGCCCAGCATTATCATGCTTGCCATACCGCCTGCGGCCTCCACTGCCTCCATGGCCTCCAATGCCCAGCCGCTGGCAAGGCTGGATTGTTCGGCAAAGCGTCTGGAGAGCCTCATAAATTCCTGCAATGTCGGCCTTTGGAGCAGCTCTTTCAGGGCCTGGGCGCCTGCCTGATTGACAGCATTCATCACATCAACATCCGAGAGCACCTCGCTCGTGGAAATGGGGCCTCTGACCACGTAGCTGACAGGCAGCGACGGAACGGGGATGCGGTCGATCTTCCCTGTTCCCGGCGCTCCGGCCTCAAGGCGCACCACCAGGCCCCCGCAATTCTGGGCAATCACATCACCCAAACCTGTCCGGCAGGTGACCTCGGCTGCATGGGCCACAGCAGCCGCCTGATTTGCGGTCAGCCCGAGATCAAAGAAAGAATTGAGGGCGTAGGCGCATCCCAGGGCCCCGGCGCCGCTGGCGCCAAAGCCCGCTCCAAAAGGCATATCAAGCTTTGTCTTCACCCGAACGGGACCTCTTGCCAGACGCTCCAGAACGTATCTGCTCACCGGAGCCTCTCTGGCCGTGCCATTGAGGAGGATCTCTGCATCCCTCATGTTCGAGCCGGGATCTGATGCAGCCTCGATGGTGGTCGTCGCCCCCAGGGTCAGACACAGGCCGCAACCCACGGAGCCGGACAAAAGAGGATCTTCCCGGCGACTGGCAGCAAAAAAGCCAGTGATGTGAGAAGGGACCCAGGCACGGGAAACGGCAGATTTCATAGGCTCTCCACCAGGGCATCGATGATCTTTTGGGCGATCTGGCTCTTCATTCCCGTGCAGGCCCTCTGGCGGCCGGATCTGTCAATGATCAGCACCTGGTTATCATCTGTGCCCATGCCGCCCTGCGACACGTCGTTGGCCACCACCAGATCCAGCCCTGATGCCTCCATGGACCGTTGGGCCCTGGCTGCAAGCTCCTCCTCTCCCACATTGGTCTCGGCCTTGAAGCCCACGATCTTGAGGCCCGGATAGGCCTCCCTAGCAGTCTTGATGATCTTCCTGGTAGGCATAAGACGAAGCACAAGCTCCTGGCCAGACCTTATCTTCTCAGTACTCTGGTCCAGC
>CABMDX010000247.1 GCA_902385025.1 uncultured archaeon
CGATATAGTTTGATATAGAATGAACAGTTAGATTCTTCGGATAGATAGGTGCGATATCTCTATAGGAGGGTACGAAATGGCTAAACCGATTCTGATGGACTTTTATGCTGATTGGTGCGGACCCTGCCGGATGCAGGGGCCGATTTTGGATGAGATAAAGGCCGCCTTCGAGGGAAAAGCCGAGATCAAGAAGATCAACGTGGACAAGGAGAACGAGCTGGCTTCAAAATACGGGGTTTTCGTCGTGCCGACGCTGATCCTGGAGAAGGACGGCAAAGAGCTCAACAAGTGGATGGGCGTAACATCGAAAGAAGAGCTCACAGCAGCGCTGGACGCCGCCCTGAAGTAAGGTGTAACTAGATGGACCTGGGCGCGGAGCCTGTGAGAAGGCTTAACAGCCACGGCAAACCTGCGCCGCATCTGTCCATAAAGTTCGACTCTCATCTTTTTTCCATAGACACCAGCCGGTCGCCCAAGGCCTGCGTTCAGCCCGATGCTTACCTTATAACGCACGCTCACAGCGATCACTACGGCAAGTCGGCCATGCTTTCGCCAATGGCGGTGGCCTCGGTGGAGACCGCTCGGGCACTGGAGATACGCTACGGTCGCAAATATCATGGTCGGACTTTCTCTGTTGGAGAGAGCATAATGATAGGAGACGTGGAGGTCAAGACCCATCCTACGGGGCACACAATAGGCTCCGTAGCTTTCTCCTGGCGGACGGAAGTCGGGACAAGGATTCTTGTCACAGGTGACGTCAAGGATTATGGCCATCTTCCGCGTTGCGATTTTCTTGTATCGGAGGCCAATTACGGTGATCCCTGGGACCCGGCTTGCATCTTCGATGATGATCTGGCCGGCTTCTTCGAGGCCCTGGAGTCAGGAGCATCCTTCGGTGCCTACGCCTTCGGCAAGGCCCAGCGTGCCGTTGCATTGATTCGGGGCATGGGGTACAAGGGCGAGATAGGCATGGACTCTGAAAGCCTTGCCCTGACCAGAGCGCTCATGGCTGACTCCGGGCCCTTTGTCGATGTCAAGAAGGACTGCACCAACGTGGTTACCCCTTGGAACCTGAACCAAGTTCGAGGTAACAACAAGTACATGCTCACAGGCAGGAGAGATATGTCCTATCAGACCATCAGGATCAGCGACCACCTGGACTTCCGTGGGCTGATGAGGATGATCGAACACGTCTCACCGCAGTAGGTTCTGTTCTACCATCCTGGATGAGAGCGGTCGAACCTGCTGGCGCATCACCTGCAGCAGTGCGGGATGGAGGCCACGTCGTTGGACCTTATAGAGAGCTTTTTGCACTAGTATTCTTTATGAACGTCTTCCTTTCAGGGCTGGAAACCTTCTTTCCCGATATCATCCAGGATTTTCGTTATGGATGCTTGAGATGCACTTTTATGCAGATTTATTAGGCGACTTAAACATAATTTCAGTCAGATCTTAGACATTTTGTAGTCTGGATTTGTCTCTTCTAATATATTTTCCAATGTTCGTTCTAGTTTAAGTGGAATTTCAAGCGGATCAAAGCCTAAATTCTCGATTCTTGCTAGAATACGAGTTGCACTATCTTCATCACCCTCTAAAGGCCCCGGTATTGCTTTGTAATGGACAATTGAGTTTCTCAATTCCACTAGATCCGTAATGCTTTTTTTAAGATCTTTTGGTAATTCGTGCCCTAATACAAGAGTAATTAACCAATCAATTTTGACATCAACGTTACACCTCCGAATAATCTTGGTAATATCTTCTTGCGGCAAGCCTCGTAGTTCTAGAACATTTCTGTAGTAAACATTCATGAGTTGTTCAATAGCTGTTACAATCAAGACGACAGCTACCATGGTTTGTTTGAATCGATGGCGTTCTTGGCAGTTTCAAGGAATTGGTCATGTATTGAAGTATAGCAGTAGTAATCTCTGCCCAGCAATTCCTTTCCAACTAATGACCAAAGATATCCTGGATCTTGAATCTTCTCTCTATCAATTGCATTCTCTTGGAATAGCTGGTTTAGAACTGCTGGTACCATTGATTTTATAATGTCATTGGCCATATCAATTAGCTCTTTGTCATATTCTATTTTATCAACCATAAATTCTCCAGCAATTAGTTCACACAACTATTTAGATAACCATCTTTCCCCTAACTTGAATAAGGCAGATTATCAATAGGACTATGTCGATGGTCGCTGTAAAATATGCAACGTATTCCTCTAACTATGCCTAATTTAATGTCGGATAGAACAAAACTGCTTGATGATTGAATAGTTCGATATTATAGATAATGCACAATCAGCGGCAGCATCAGCACTCCCATCGCATGCGTCCTATGAATGCCTGCCACCGGCGCAATCAGCCCCACCACAGTCGACAGGAAGAATATGAACAGCCCAAAGACGCCCGTGAACGCATAGGTCATCGCCACCAAAAAGGCCAGCACTCCCAGGCAGAGCCTTCTATAGCTTAGTGCGCAGATAGCCCGTGCTGCCTGGTGCGCCGTGCCAATGGTCGCAATATATGATGCCGCAGCCACAACTACCACTATTATCATCATCCGGGCCATTGCGGTCTGGTCAAGCTCCATGAGCTGCTGTATGGCTGCAGCCGCGCCGCTGCGGGGCTTATCTATGGAGTAGAGCGCCACCAGCGAGAAAAGTGCATTGGCGGTGTTCACCCCGGAGATGCTTACCAGGAACTCCTCAGGCGAGGAGGGCGCGCCCAGGCGCGCGGTGATGGCTGCCACGGATGGCGAGACTCCTGGAATCCAGGCCACCACCGAGCCGCCAAGGCTTCCGGAGAATATTGATCTGGCCAGCATAGCTCCGGGAATCTTTATGCTGCTCTCCTCCTGCTCTGGTATTTGCGTGTCATCAGACAGGCTCAGGATGAGCGAAGAGGCTCCGAAGATGCCGGAAAGGAGGGGCAAGAGCACCTGCGGCTCCAGGCCCAGCGGGGAGGCGATCAGGCTTTCATGATTGAACGCAAATATGCCCAAAAAGCCGGATGTCAGGAACAGAAGCGCAGCGATTGTCTTGTACTTCCAGTGCACCAGGGAGCCCTGCCCTTCGATCCAGGGTCCGCGCTCGGACCTGATCATCATCAGAGCGATGGCCAGGAGCAGCACGCCCAAGTATTTCGTCAGATAATCGTAGTAACTGGTGATGATCAAGGAAAGAGGATAGATCAGGAAAAGGCCCATAACTACCGAGCCTGCGCTGCCCAGAGCCGACAGGCGCACCGCCTCGATTCCGCGCCCCTCAAGCATGAGCCTCTGGCCGGGAAGGACCGAGAGGGCGGTCTCCGAATCAGGAGCGCCTAAAAAGATGGCCGGTATGGCATCAAAGAATGTCTGGGAGATGCTGGCTGCAAGGATGATGGATGACATCTGAAATGGGGTCAGCCCCTGCTCCATGAGCTGAGGCGAGACGGCAAGGAGCATGGCTGCGAAATTGTTCAGATGGAGGCCCGGGGTAAGTCCGCTGAGGACGCCCAGGCAAAAGCCCACAGCCACGCAGACTGCAAGGGTCATGTCGATCATTCAACTTATCACTTAATTTAATAGTGTTATCGTCCGGATATTAATATCTTACTTTTGATCCGAATCGATAATTAGGCAAAACGTGGCTCTGCTGTCTGCGCGTCTCTTTTGTTTTGCCGGACATGCCAGCAATAATTAAACCCGAGGTTACGGAATTCAGTCATTGAGAAACAGAGTTCATACAGGACGCATGAAGCGCTATAACAATCTGTGTGTCCATGGTAACCAAGGTTTAGCCACTTTAAAAACAGTTGAAAGAAATGTCAAGGAATTCCAAAAAGATGAGGGGAAAGAGCATTTTTTTGCACGCACGGTAGCCAATCAACGCTGATGGCTCGCCATGTGGAATTGCCCCAAAGCTGGATTAACTTCTCGATGGAGAATACGCCAGCGATGTCCTCTACGGATCTGCCATACTCGGCATGGCGACCAGTGAGCTGGCTGTCATTCATGGAGTTCCTGGAGATCCATCCGATGTGAGCGGCACCCTGCCATGGCGTGCTTGTTCCCGGCAATCCTGCTCTATCATAGGCTATTTGCGTTCGACCGGATTCCTGCGGGCATGCATGTCACCGAACTCAAGCATTAAGAAACCTTCATCTGTTCCGTTTTTTATGCTGCGGCACCTTTTGGATACTGCAGCCGTTTCCATTTCCAGAATTGCCGTAAAGGCTTAGCCCTTACCAGCTCCGTTCATACCCCATAAAGCAAAGAAGATTGCAGTAAGCAAACAAAGTTGGGCTTGAGAAAATGATAATTGAATCGAATAGAAGCTTGCTTCCGTTATTCCAGGACGGAATCCATTTATGCCCGAATACCAATACACTCCTGCCATTGCCAGGCTTAATGTTGAAAGAACGAAGGATGCCAAATTTCCCATAGATCAGTCCCTCCGGCAGAATCGCCACTAGCCATTTGCCCTGACTTCTTCTTTTGATTGATATCTCCATAGGTGTATCAAGTTTTGCATGATCTCATTTGTCCTGGAATCCGGCTATATTTTTTCTCAATCGCCTTAATCCAGATGCGGATGACCTGTCTGACCGCAACTAGTCCCTCTTCTCATTCAGTACATCTCATAAGGAAAATCATTGCTTTGCATAATATAGGTCCAGGAAGCCGAGTCGCAAAAGTAAAATGATGGCAGCGAACCACCTGAACGAGCTTTGCAGCACAAGTTATCCGATTAGTTTAAATAATGATAACAATATGTGCGATGATATTATATCGCTATGGGGGGATGATCAAATTGTCTGCAGCAGGAATTCCACAAAGCATGATAGGCGAATATCTAGGTCTCTTTGCGTCTACCGAAATATTTATCTTTGTCTTTATGGAAATTGTCACAAAAATAGATGCTTTTCAGAGAGTGATATTTAAAAATGCAAGATTGAATGATTATATAGTTTTTACTTTGCTTCTCGGCCTATTTTCCATATTTGGAACATATATCGGAACCGCTGGAAGTTATGGAGCTATCAGCAATATCCGAGATCTTGCACCCATGGTAGCCGGGCTTGTAGCTGGTCCCTATGTAGGTCTGGCAGTTGGATTGATTGGAGGGATTCATCGCCTATTGCTTGGTGGCTTGACAAGTGTCCCATGTTCAATAGCAACCGTTCTAGCGGGACTATTTGCAGGTTTGGTTTATCGTTTAAAGAAAGAAGAATTACTGGGTATTGTCCCAGCAATGCTATTTGCCTTTGCGATTGAAGTAATACATGGTGGATTAGCGTTATTATTGGTCCATCCTTACAGTGTGGCACTTGAGGTGGTGTTTACCTCTATCCCAAAAATGATAATTGCCAATTCGCTTGGTATTGCAATCTGCGTTATCATCATCCATGGTACACATGCATCTAGCAGATCAGTTGCTTGAGGATCAATCAGTTCCAGCGTGCCCCTCATCGCACCCACCCGAGCGAGCTCTGGCCCCTGGCGTGCATGCTCCCGGCCAGCCTGCTCGACCACAGGCGATTATATATAGACGATAGTGATCTCGTTCTCGATAGTATCCTCATAGGGGATCAACGCGGGCCGCAGCTTCCCTGGCGTCAAGTCTGAGTCGGGGAATGAAGCGAGTATATATCTATCTCCTTTCATCTATATCGGACTTTAAGATCTTCGACCGTATAGATATCTGGTTCTCTCGCTAAGAAACTTGTGAAGTAATAGCTCATAGAGCATCATGAGTGACATGGTGATGTCCTCGGGCTCTTCAAGATCGTAAGGGAGATCATGGGCTATGGTACTGTGCTTTATGATCTCACATATGGATATTTCTCTCGATTCCTGGTATTTAAAGCTTGATTGCAAGAGGGCTTTATACCTGATGTGCTATTTTGATCCGGCCCTATATGCAAAGCCCGGCTTTGGAAAACCCTTAAATACTGGCGAGGAGTCGGTTAGTTCATTCCGCACAGGGATGATAACGCCCTGGGCACATGGACCGGCAGGTCCGAACGTGCGTTGCTCGCACGTAAGTCGGTCTCAATCGACTGAGACCTCTGCGGAGGATTTGAATGACATTTGAAAAGACTAATCCAAGGATAGTCCGTCTTATCGGTGACCTTAAGGCGGCCTCTCGCGAGAACGGCGCTCCTCTCTGGCGCGATGTAGCCAAGAGATTGGAGAAGCCCAGGCGCAATTATGCTGCAATAAACCTCAGCAAGATCAACCGGCATACAAAGCCCAACGATATTGTTCTTGTGGCTGGCAAAGTGCTGGCCGCCGGGGATCTGGAGCACGGCGTTACCGTGGCCGCCCTTAATTTCAGCAGCCAGGCTACGTCCAAGATTCTGGCAGCAGGCGGGAGATGCCTGGCAATTGAGAAACTGGTGACGGAGCACCCCAAGGGATCCGGCATAAAGATTTTGAGGTGAGACGATGATAGTAGTAGATGCAACTGGATTGGTCATGGGGCGCCTGGCAAGTGTAACCGCCAAGAGCCTGCTGGCTGGCGAAGAGATCAACATCGTCAATGCCGAGAAAGCCCTCATCACTGGCAGACGCGATTTCATTTTCGATGATTACCAGCAAACCAGAACCCGTGGCCATAAGGAAAGAGGTCCCTACTTCCCCCGCCGCCCTGAGATGATCCTCAAGAGGACCGTGCGCGGAATGCTTCCCTACAAGATGAGAAGAGGACGCGATGCGTTCTCCCGGCTGAAGATCTATGTAGGCGTTCCAAGAGACCTCAAGGGTGCGCAGTTTGTGCAGCCAGATGGGGCGAAGATGAGAACGGCAAGCAATAACAGATACATCGAGCTTGGCTTCCTCAGCAAGAGGCTCGGAGCGAGCTTTTAGTGGTGGTCTCTAAATGAAGATAATTAATACTTCGGGCAAGAAGAAGATGGCAACTGCAAGGGCCACTCTGAAGGAAGGAAAGGGCGTTGTGCGCATCAACAAAGTGCCCCTCGATATCTACGAGCCGCGCCTTGCCAGACTCAAGATTCAGGAACCAGTTCAGATTGCCGGCGATCTGATCAAGGCAATGAACATCGATGTCGTTGTGAGCGGCGGCGGGACCATGGGGCAGACCGATGCCGTAAGGACCGCAATCGCCAAAGGCATAGTAGAGTGGACTGGCGACACAGGGCTGAAAGAAGCCTTCTCCGAGTATGACCGAAATCTCCTGGTCAGCGATCATCGGCAGAAGGAGAGGAAAAAGTTCGGTGGACTTGGTGCCAGATCTAAGTACCAGAAGTCCTACAGGTGAAACTGCTTGATTCCAGTCAGGTGCTTTTCCTGTGGCAAAGTGATCTCTCATGTATGGGAGGAATACCGGGAGCGC
>CABMDX010000248.1 GCA_902385025.1 uncultured archaeon
GGCCCCTGATTCCACGGCTCTCGTGTCGTTGCCTGTGGCCAGCACCACAGCCGTCACACCATTCATAATTCCTTTGTTGTGAGTCGCCGCCCTGTAGGGATCGACCTCCGCGAGGGCCGCTGCCTGAATAATGCCGTCCACGACCTCATGGCCTCCGACTTCATCTGCCTTGAAAACCGCCCTTGCACGGGCCAAACGCTTGTCTGCCAGATTGGAGATGATTCTCAGGTAGACCCTGCCTCCGGTGATCTGCTCTATTCTTGGAGCGAGTGCCTCTGCCATGGTATTGACGGCATTGGCACCCATGGCATCCCTGCAGTCCACGATGAGATGCGTGACCACCATGGGCCCGAGCCTGGACTTGATGACATAAGCCTCGATATCCTTGACCCCGCCGCCATACTTGACAAGCAAGGGGTCTTTGTCATTGGCCATCTTTATCAGCTCATCTTTATGCAGAAGGATGGACTGCCTGGCACCGAAGGGATCGGCGATGCCCACCGCCTGAATCAGGGCGCGCATGACCGGGCCGGTTGAAGAAGTCAAAAAGCCGCCTGCCTCCCGCGCCATTCTGGCTCCGTTGCTGGCCGCAGCGATCACGGACGGCTCTTCGGTGGCCATGGGTATCAGCACCTCGCGGCCATCGATCACGAAATTGGTGGCAATGCCCAGCGGCACCTGGAACATGCCTATCACATTCTCCACCATCTTGTCCGCCTGAGCTATCTGCAGGCCGGATTCAACCTGGGATACATCATCATTTCCAAGGCCCGCATTCTCTGCCACCGCCTTAAGCCTCTCATCCGGGGGAAGCTTATAGAATCCTGATATTCTGGACGTCACAGTTTCTCACTACCTCTGTCAACAGATAAGAAAAGCACTGGAAGGGGAAAAACTTTATTCCAGCCGGAGGATTTATTTCTGATGGAAAAACCGACCTCATTCTCCGCTGCAAAATCCATCCATGATCTGGAAAACGCAGTAGGCAGGCTCAGCGCAGTGCAAAAGATCCTGCTCGGAACAGATGGATCGGTAACCAGCCTTCTGGAGGTCGTAACCGGCAGCCCCATCCAGATCGAGACCCTAGAGCAGAAGGTCATAGCAGCAGATGTGGCCCTTGCTGATGATCTTGGGGTTTCGCCCGGCGACGATATCAACCATCGCGTCGTGAAGCTGAAGAAAGCAGGAACCGAGGAGACGCTCATTTATGCTGTCTCGCACACTCCCTTAAAGCGGCTTGAGGCAGGCATTAAGGAGGATATGATCCGGGCGGACATTCCCATTGGAGTTATACTGAAAAGGCATCAGATTGAATCGCGAAGGGACATAACCGGCACGGGCTTTTTAAAGGCAGACAGAGAGCTGGCGAGGGTATTCGATGTCTTCCCCCGCGAGCTGATGCTCCAGCGCAGCTACAAGATCTTCAGGCATAGTCTGCCGCTTATAGCAATTCGGGAAACCTTTCCCTACAACAGCTTTCAGGATGAGCATAAGGTTGTAATCGAGACCCCGGCCCGTCTTCATTTGACGCTGACGGATCTATCGGGCTCCTCGGCCCGCGTGGATGGAGGCGTGGGCATCACATTAGACGAGCCGAATATCCTTCTGGAGGCAAAAAGGGCAGGAGAGCTATCGGCAGAAGGCGAAGCCGAGAGCTGCGAGCGCATTCTGGCTGCTGCCAGGGCCGTACAGCAGTGCCTGGACACTGGAGGGGCCAGATTCACCGTGCGGAGCGGATATAGGCTGCATATGGGCCTTGGGGGCGGGACGCAGCTAGGAATCGCGGCAGGAAAGGCGATCTCCGAGCTTTACCATAAGCCTCTGGGCGTGCGCGAGATAGCCAGGATCATCCATCGCGGCGGAACGAGCGGCATTGGCACAGCGGCCTTTGATAGCGGAGGCTTCATAATCGACGGAGGCCACAGCTTCGGGCCCGGAAAGGACAAGATGGACTTTCGGCCATCGGCAGCATCTGCGGGCGTCCGCCCGCCACCGGTAATCTTGCGCCACGCCTTCCCGCAGGACTGGAAGATCCTGGTGGCCCTGCCCGACATACCCCAGGGCGCGCATGGACAAAAGGAGGTTGACATCTTCAGGAAATACTGTCCTCTGCCCGTGGCCGATGTCCATGAGCTGTGCTATCAGATCCTTGTGCGAATGGTGCCCTCGCTTCTGGAAGAGGACCTGGATGAGTTCGGAGGGGCAGTGAACAGAATCCAGGAGATCGGCTTCAAGAAGGTGGAGGTCATGCTGCAGCATCCGGTGGTGCACCGGCTGATGGCTGCTGCGAGGGAAGCAGGCAGCGCATGCTCCGGTCTCAGCTCCTTTGGGCCGGCCGTGTACGCCATAACTGATGCAGGTTGCCGGGACATTGAGGCCGCAACCCGTGAGGCAATGCAAGAGGTGGGCGGAGAGGTGCTCATAACCCGCTGCAGAAACGGAGGCGCACGGGTGAGAATGGCTTAGAAGAACCAGAGGCATGATCTTGTGCCGAATGCTATTATGACTATAATTCAGAGATGATTTAATGAGCGATATAAAATCTCTATTGGAAAAACTGAGCAATGCACATGGTATATCCGGCTGGGAGGGATCGATCCAGCAGATAGTGAAAGAAGAAATTTCTCCTTATGTGGATGAGGTTAGGGTAGACAATCTCGGCAACCTCATTGCCACCAGAAAGGGCGAGAAGCCCTCCATAATGATCGAAGCACATGCCGATGAGATAGGCCTCATGGTAAAACAGGTAGACGAGCTCGGCTTCATCCGCTTCATTCGCATTGGAGGCTGGTTTGACCAGACCCTGCTTAACCAGAGAGTCATCATCCACACTCGGTCAGGTCCCATAGTGGGTGTCATCGGCTCCAAGCCGCCCCACGTCATGAAAGAGGAGGAGCGAAAAAAAATTGTCGAGGCAAGAGACATGTTTATCGACATCGGATGCTCCAGCGAAAAGGAGGTTACGGACCTCGGCATCCAGCCCGGCACGCCCATCTCGATTGACAGGACCTTTGCCGCTCTGCAGGGCGATAAGGTCACCGGCAAGGCCTTCGACAACCGCGCTGGCCTGATCATCATGATTGAGGCCCTGAAGAGGACCAAGAGCAGGTCTGCCATTTATGCCGTGGCCACTGTCCAGGAAGAGGTAGGCTTGAAGGGTGCAAAGGTTGCCGCCTTTAGCCTTGAACCCGATGTTGCTATAGCTGCAGATGTGACCATACCAGGCGATCATCCCGGAATAGAGAAGAAAGACGCTCCAATTGCAATGGGCAAGGGGCCGGTGGTGGTTATGGCCGATGCCTCTGGAAGGGGAATCATCGCTACACCCAGCATTATCGAGTGGATAGTGGGAACTGCCCGGGAGTTCGAGATTCCGGTGCAACTGGAAGCCTCGGATGGAGGAACGACAGACGCCACATCAATCTACCTTACAAAGTCCGGTATTCCTACAGGCGTCATCAGTGTGGCTACCCGATATATCCACTCGCCAGTGGAGGTCCTCTCTATCAGCGACATCGAAAAGGCTGCAAACTTGATGGCCAGATGCCTGGAGACGGCGGAACGGTATTTTTAAAATATATTATTAAATTTGTTTTTTATCCTATTTTTGCTATTTTACGCTATTTTTTCTATATTTGCAGATTCCTCTGGCTATTGATTGCTTCCATTCATGGTCATGGAGCATGGACAATAGTGTCGGCCACAAAAATATAAAATACAGAGAACCTCTCAGATCTCTCCGGAGGTCTCAATTTTCTATGGTTTAACTTGAACCAATAAGGCTGATGACAAAGAAACCGAGCACTACGCCGATAACAAATACAATTGCGAAGGATGCGTAGTTCAGGTATTCAGCTAATACAAAGGCTTCCATAAACTCATCTCACTACCAGTACCGGGACCGTGGCCCAGTAGAGAACCTTCTGCACAACGCTTCCGATGAGCAGCTTGGAGGCACCGGACTCGCCATGGCTTCCCATGACAATCAGGTCTGCCTTCTCGGCTCCAGCGGTATCGATAACCGTATTTGCGGGAGCTCCGATTCTGACGATTGTGTCAACACTGACGCCAACCTTGGCACCCATTCCCTTGATGTCATCGACTGCTTTTCCACCGGCAGTCTTCAGCTTGGTTTCGACATCTTTTCTGTCGGCACCAAGTTGCCTGACGGCACTTGCAATAACGACCTCGTTGATGACGTTGAGTGCTATAACCTGTGCGCCAAGAGCCTTTGCCAGTTCTATGCCCTCCTCAGCGGCCATCCTAGATTTGGCTGAGCCATCTGTGGCGATCAAAATCCGCTTGTACATCCTATCCCACCTTTGGCTTGCTTATCTCACGGACATTGTATAAATAGCTATCTTCCCGATTCAAGAATTCTGAGTGCCAGCAACGCTGCATTTTCACCATTATCGATGCCCACACAAGCCACGGGGACTCCGGGTGGCATCTGAACTATTGACAAAAGTGCATCCAGGCCCCCCAGCTTTGCGCTCACTGGAACCCCTATGACCGGACGGGCGGGTTTCGAGGCAATAACGCCCGGCAGCGCTGCCGATAGCCCGGCGACTGCGATGAAGACGCGAGCATCCGTGCTGGCAATATACTGTTCCAGCTCCTGGGGGTTCCTGTGGGCTGAGAGCACTCTATGCTCGCAGCTTGCCCCTCTCTACAACAGACGGCCCAAGACCCTGTCAACAATAGCCTGATCGGATTTAGATCCCGATATTACAGCGATATCCACCATAGCTTCACCAATTTCAAGATCATCTTTATCCTTGATTTCTGCCCTGCAGCTCTTGTTGCTTCTGGACGCTCATTGTGATCAGAATCTCAAATATGGCCTTGATCGCCCCTGCATCCAGATTCAGCTCCGTCGCCAGGTCCATCGCCTTCCTTAAAACCAGGCTTTCCCGCTCAGGATCGCTGATCGGCTTTCCCTCTAATCTCTTGGCCTCGAAGATCTTTTTAGAGATGCCAACGCGCTGATCTATGAGCCTTATTATCTTCTCGTCTATCTCCTCAATATCGCTGCGATGCTCTGAAAGTCCCATCAAATTCCTCGGCCCTTGGATGCGCTCCTGTTATTTGCTCTCGTTCTTATCACTCTTCCGCCCAGGACCTTCCAGGTTTCCTCCAGAGCGTCCATATTCTCCTTGCGAATTATTGCGGCATAGGCAGGTCCCGTCCCAGAGAGGCTCACTCCATCGGCTCCGGCTTCCA
>CABMDX010000249.1 GCA_902385025.1 uncultured archaeon
ATATCGATCTGAAAGGTGACGATCAATTCTACCGCAAGGTGTGCGGCGCGAGGATTGAGCCTGTGCAGCAGAATATTGAATTTTTCTTGAAAAGCGGTGTATGGGTCGAAGTAACCACTCTTCTTATTCCCGGATATAACGATTCCGAGGCGGTTTTGAAGGATCTTGCAGAGTTCCTGGCGGGCATCAGCCGGGATATACCCTGGCATATTTCTGCCTTTTATCCCATGTATAAGCTGAAGAGCGTTCCCAGAACCAGTGTTGAGTCGCTTTGTCGTGGCGTTCGAATCGGTCGCGAGGCCGGCCTCAAGTACGTCTATGCTGGAAACGTCCCTGGTGAGAGCGAGAACACCCTCTGCCCGGCCTGCGGCGAGATCATCATTGAGCGTCTTGGATTCAGAATCATGAGGAATTCAATAATCGATGAACATTGCCCCCATTGCGGCGAGGCTATTGCAGGCGTGTGGTCCTAGGGGCCCATAATCCCCTAGTCCATCTCCTGAAGAAATCCTTAAGTAGAGGATACCTGGCTCTTTTCAATATATGCCATTTGCAAGTGTGCAAGAAGCCCTGGATGATCTCAGGAATGGACGATTCATAATAATCCTCGATGATGAGAACAGAGAAAATGAGGGCGATCTCATGATCGCTGCAGAAAAGGTCACTCCAGATGCCATCAATTTTATGGCTCGTTACGGTCGCGGCTTGATCTGCATGCCAATGACCGCCCAGAGGCTGCAGGAGCTTGATCTCTCTCTCATGAGCAGCCAGAATACCGAGTCTATGGGCACAGCTTTTACGGTATCAGTTGATGCCAGGGCAAATACCACTACTGGTATCTCTGCCTTCGACAGGGCCACTACGGTCAAAGCGCTCATCGATCCCAAAACCAGGCGACAGGATATTGCCGTCCCGGGTCACCTCTTTCCTCTGCAGGCCAAAGCTGGTGGAGTCTTGCGACGTACAGGGCACACCGAGGCCAGCATCGATCTGACTCGCCTCGCTGGACTCTATCCTGCGGGCGTTATCTGCGAGATCATGAACGACGATGGCACCATGGCCAGGTTGCCCGAGCTAGAGCTATTTGCCAAGCATCATGGCATCAAAATGGTGACCATCGAGAGCCTGATAAGCTATCGCATGCAGCGCGAGAAGCTCATCCGCAAGGTCTCGGATGTGAGCATGCCCACGGAATATGGATACTTCCGGGCCGTAGGCTACGAGTCAGTCCTTGACAGACAGTGTCATGTTGCCCTGGTGGCTGGAGATCCCTCTAAAGATGATGCTCTGGTTCGAGTTCATTCCGAGTGCCTCACAGGAGACGTCTTTTGCTCAAAGCGCTGCGACTGCGGAGAGCAGCTTCGACGCGCGCTTCACCTCATCAGCGAGAACGGAAATGGTGTTCTTCTTTATATGCGTCAGGAGGGACGGGGCATTGGCCTTGCCAACAAGCTTAGGGCTTATGCACTGCAGGATGAGGGCTCCGACACGGTCGAGGCCAATCATAAATTGGGCTACCCCGCAGACCTGAGGGACTACGGCATAGGCGCACAGATTCTGGTTGATCTGGGCATAAAGAATATCCGGCTTCTGACCAACAATCCGCGAAAAGTTATTGGCCTGGAGGGTTATGGCCTGAAAATCGTGGAGCGTGTTCCCCTGGAAATTGAGCCCAACAATGTCAATAGAAAATATCTGGAGACGAAGAGGGATAAGCTGCATCACATTCTTCTCCAGGACCAGGCTCACTAGAAATCAGGCTGGCCTAATCGATGCTTATGCGCTTTCTGATTGCCACGACTTCCTTGGGCAGCGTTATCTCCAGCACACCTTCTGCGAGGCGGGCCTTTGCTCCCTCCTCCTTAACACTCGCCGGCAATCTTACGCGGCGCTCGAATCTCTTGTAGGTGCGCTCGCGCCTGTGGTAGTTCTTCTCTTCCACCTCTGATTCAGTCTTCTTCTCGGCTGCCACGGAGAGTTCGTCCCCGTGGATAGTGATATCTACCTCATTTTTCACTATCCCGGGGAGGTCCATGGTAACTATTATGGCTTCATCCGTCTCTCTGATATCTGCGAGGGGCGTCATTATGCCACTTTGCACATCTGCCGTCTCAGCCTCTTCCATGAGATCGCCCATGCGCTTTTGCATGCGCTGAAGCTCTTCAAGATATCTGGACTCCAGATCCGTGAGCCCCAGGTCCTCCATGAGCCTGTTCATTCTCTTTTGCAGCTTTCTCAGCTCTTCTGCCGGAATTATGTTTGCCATCTGGACATCACCATATTCTTATCAGAGTATTAATGCTTATATTTATTACGATAGATATGCATTTTGAATCTCGACCACCTCACCGGAATTTCTGGCTGCAGCATATTCCAAAAGGGGTTCGCGGTTCAGTTCCAGGAAGACATGCCCCCAGGAGAACTTGGAGAGGATCAGCTTTGCATGCTCTGGCTCACCCAATATTATCAGTCCTGCTGCCAGGGCCTCCACGGTGGAGAGTTTGAACGCCTTTCCAAAGTTTACAGGATTGGCTGCCACAAGGAACGGCAGCGCTCTTTCCTTAAGTCTGACGCGAGAGAAGACCTCCTCAGCATGGGCCCAACTGCAGTCAAGGGCCGCAAGCCCTCTTGTTCCCTTATCTTCCGGAGATAGTGCTTTCTCTGAAAAAGGGCTGAGGACCAGAAAGGGCCGGAGCTGGTTTATGTGCTTCGTGAGGCGAACAAGCTCGAAGCGGGCCAGCTTTTTCCCCGAGCATTTCTTGGGGTCGCATTGATTGGCATGATAAATTAAGAGTTCCATCCTTTTGTAGTCTACCGATAATCCTATTAACATTGTGTTCCTCTCCCTAAACGCCGCTAATAGCAGGAGCATTCTGATGAGTGAGGTCTCCAAAGAATACAACTTTCATGAGGTAGAAGAGAAGTGGGTAGCAAGCTGGGACAGCAGCGTCTACTATTTTGATTGGGAGTCGAAAAAGCCGCAATATATCATCGACACTCCTCCGCCCTACCCCACGGGAAACTTCCATATCGGAAATGCCCTCAACTGGTGCTACATCGATTTTGTCGCGCGGTACAAGCGCATGCGGGGCTACAATGTCATGTTCCCTCAGGGCTGGGACTGCCACGGACTTCCCACTGAGGTGAAGGTGGAGGAGCTAAATCACATAACCAAGAACCAGGTTCCCAGAGCGGAATTTCGCAGGCTCTGCGAGAAGCTAACCGATGAGGCCATAGAGCGCTTCCATCTTTCCATGGGCAGGCTCGGTCTATCCATTGATTGGTCCAATGAATATGTAACCATGAAGCCGGAGTATTACGTCAAGACCCAGACCTCCTTTGTGCGCATGTACAATAATAGCCAGATATACCGAGAGGATCATCCCGTCAATTGGTGCCCTCGCTGCCAGACTGCCATCGCCTTCGCCGAGGTGGAGTACGACTCCCGCACTACAACTCTGAATTACATGCGCTTTAAAGCAGAGGACGGCTATGTGGAGATTGCGACCTCAAGGCCCGAGCTTTTGCCCGCCTGCGTGGCTGTAGCTGTCAATCCAGAGGATGAGCGCTACAGCAAATACATCGGTAAAGCAGTTCGTGTGCCGATTTTCGATTATGAGGTTCCCGTCCTGGCAGATCCTGTGGTGGACACGAAGTTTGGCACAGGCGTCGTCATGATCTGCACGTTTGGTGATAAGCAGGACGTGAGGTGGTGGATGGAGCATCATCTTCCGCTCCGCCAGGCCATAGACCGGGAAGGAAAGATGACCGCTATCGCTGGGCCTTACTGCGGATGCAGCATTCCCGATACCAAGAAGAAAATTATCGACGATATGCAAGGCGGGGGCATCATCTTCAAGCAGGAGCCGCTGGAGCAGAACGTGGGCCTGTGCTGGCGGTGCAAGACGCCCATTGAGATCCTCTCTGAGAGGCAATGGTTTGTGCGCATTAACCCAGAAGAGATCAAGAGAACGGCAAGCGAGATCGAGTGGATACCTCCTCACATGCGGGTTCGACTCAACAACTGGGCTGATTCTGTGGAATTGGACTGGTGCATCTCCAGGCAGAGGATCTTTGCGACGCCGATCCCCGTCTGGTATTGCCGCAAGTGTCATCAGGTCCTGGTAGCCAAAGAA
>CABMDX010000250.1 GCA_902385025.1 uncultured archaeon
ATGGAGCGGACATTATCGCCCAGATCGCTGAAGTGGCAGATAGAAATGGAATCAAAAAAGCCTTTGTGAGCGCCATCGGCGCCCTTTGCCGGGCAGAGATCAGCGCCTTTGATCAGGCCACACACGAGTATCACAGCATCAGGATCGAAGAGCCCGTGGAGATAGCATCCATTCAGGGAAACATATCCATTTATGGCGGACGGCCGTTTGTGCATGCCCATGTAGTCCTGGCCAATGGAGAAGGCAGGACAATGGCCGGCCATCTTGTCGGAGGAACTATCTTTGCGGCAGAGCTCTATATGCAGGAGCTCTTGGGCTTGAATCTAGTGAGAACGCCAGATTCTGTCACTGGCCTTAACCTCTGGACTGTGGAGTGAAAAGTGAATACCTCTGAATACTTCGAGATGCTGCAAGAGGGCCTGAAGGGCGCCATGACCATAGCCCAGGCAGCCCGTGCCCGGGGACTGGACCCTACCAGGGAAGTGGAGATACCTCTGGCTGTAGACCTGGCGGAGCGCGTGGAGAAGCTTATCGGCATTCCTGGCATTGCCATCAGAATCCGAGAGATGGAAAAGGAGGGCATGAGCAGGGAAGAGTCTGCCCTTGCTATCGGCATAGACTTCGCCGAAGGACGCCTGGGAAAAGGAGCCTCCAAAATCGAGTCTGTGGAAAACGCCATCCGAACATCGGTGGCTCTGCTCACCGAGGGCGTTGTTGCTGCACCCATCGAGGGAATCGCACGTGTGGATATGGGCAAGAACGATGACGGCACCGAGTACCTCAAGGTATACTATGCCGGGCCCATAAGGTCTGCAGGCGGCACCGCTCAGGCGCTGTCCGTGCTCGTGGCAGACTATGTAAGAAGAAGCGTGGGCATTGCCCCCTGGAAGCCAAGGCCAGAGGAAGTGGAGCGCTATGTGGAGGAGATCGGCCTTTATAAACGCGTTGCAGGACTGCAGTATTCTCCCTCTGACGATGAGATAAGAACTATCGTGAGAAACTGCCCCATCTGTATCGAGGGCGAGCCCACCGAGGAGGAGGAGGTCTCAGGGTACCGCGATCTGCCAAGGATTGAGACCAACCGGGTGCGTGGAGGCATAGCCCTCGTCTCGGCAGAGGGCATAGCGCTCAAGCGCCCCAAGCTCAAGAAGCATGTTACAAAGCTTGGCATAACTGGCTGGGAATGGCTCGACACTCTCGCCAGCGGCAAGAAAGATGGGGGCGACGGCACTCCCAAGTTCCTGCGTGATCTCATCGCCGGAAGGCCTGTATTTTCTCATCCCTCCCGGCCGGGAGGCTTTCGACTGCGCTATGGCCGGGCAAGAAATACCGGCCTTGCAGCCGCGGGCATAAACCCTGCAAGCATGCTGCTCCTCGGAGAGTTCATGGCAGCCGGAACCCAGATAAAAGTAGAGCAGCCGGGCAAAGCGGCTGCAGTGGCTCCGGTCAGCTCCATCGAAGGGCCGACGGTAAGGCTGCTCTCAGGAGATGTAATTCGCATAGACTCAGATAAGGAGATCCTCGATTGGATGCCTGTGAGCTGCAAAGATCCCAGGACCATTCAAACCGCCCTCAAAGCTCATATCTCCAAGATTCTGGATCTGGGGGAGATATTAATCAGCTTCGGAGAGTTCCTGGAGAACAACCGGCCGCTGGCTGCGGCATCCTATGCCTTCGAGTGGTGGGCCGAGGAGCTGAAAAAGGCTGGAGGCGATCCCGGGGCCCTGGAGAAGGTCACAGGCGAAGAGGCCATCGGCATCTCTCGAAAGTATGGCGTCCCCCTTCATCCGGCTCATACCTATCTATGGCACGACCTCGCTCCAGAGGATTTCGAGAAGCTGGCAATTGTTGCAGCTACTATTGGAACTCTGGAGAAGGGAAAGCTGCTATTGCCTCTCGATGTCAAGGAAGCTCTTGAGACGCTACTGGTTTTGCATAAGGTGCGGGAAGGAAAGATCATCATTGAAGATCCGCTGCCGCTTCTGCTATGCCTCGGGATTACGCCTTATGAAGAAGGCGAGAAGAGGAGTCTGAAGAGAAACTGGGACAAAATGGAGGGCACGACCCTTGAGGCCGTAAATAGGCTCTCGGGTCTTGTGGTTCGGGCTCGTGCGCCGTCGCGTATCGGTGCCAGGATGGGAAGGCCCGAGAAGTCGGACAAAAGGCTGATGCGCCCTCCGCCCCATGTCCTCTTCCCTACTGGGGAGGAAGGCGGCAAGTCGAGATCAATCCTTGAGGCTGCAAGGCACGATACAGCCCGCAGCACGGGCATCGTAAATGTAGAGATCGAGCAGCGCGTCTGCCAGAGCTGCGGCAAAGAGGGCTTCGCCTTTCGCTGCGAATGCGGCGGCTTCACCATCAAGAAGAGGATCTGCCCAAAATGCAACATCCCTTCCCTCGAGAAATGCCCCAAATGCGGCGAGAAGACAAACGCGGCCAGTGAGATGCGTATTGATATAAAGAAGCTCTATCTTCAGGCTCTGGAACATCTGGGAGAACGTGAGCCGGATTCCCTGAAAGGGGTCATGGGCCTCTCCTCGCGAGACAAAACGCCGGAGCCTCTGGAAAAGGGCATTTTGAGAGCGAAGCATGGAGTGAATATATTCAAGGACGGTACAGTGAGATACGACCTCACCGATCTGCCACTCACCCATTTCCGTCCGGATGAAATCGGCACCTCCCCGGAGACACTGCGAACTCTCGGTTACAATGTGGACATGCACGGGACACCTCTGGAGAGGCCGGATCAGGTCTGCGAGCTTCGGGTGCAGGATATAATTTTGGCCAGGGACGCGGGAGACTATCTGCTCAAAGTAGCCCGGTTTGTGGATGATCTTCTGGTCAAATTCTACGGCCTGGAGCCCTACTACAATGCGAAAACGCCCGCCGATCTGATAGGGACTCTGATGGTGGGCCTTGCCCCGCATACATCTGCAGGCGTTCTCTGCAGGCTCATCGGCTACAGCTCAGCTTCAGCCGGATTTGGGCATCCCTTCTTTCATGCAGCGAAGAGGCGCAACTGCGATGGAGATGAGGACTGCGTGATGCTGCTCATGGATGCGCTTATCAACTTCTCCATGTCCTATTTGCCGGAAAAAAGAGGCGGAAAGATGGATGCATGCCTTGTCATGACCACCATCTTAAATCCCGCGGAAGTGGACAAAGAGGCCCACAATCTGGATCTGACGCCCATTTACCCTCTGGAGTTCTACGAGGCCTCGCTCACGGGCGCGAGCCCCAAGGATCTCGAGGCCAGGTTCGATCTGGTATCCAAGCGTCTGGGCAGCAATGCCCAGTACGAGGGCTTCAATTTCAGCCACTCTGCCACAAATATCGCAGCGGGGCCCAAGAACAGCGCCTACAAGACCCTGGAGACCATGATCGATAAGATGGATGCTCAGCTCGAGCTGGCGCGAATGATCCGGGCAGTTGATGAGCAAGATGTAGCAGAACGGGTCATAAACTCCCATTTCCTGCCCGATCTTATAGGCAACCTTCACGCCTTCTCCAAGCAGAAGGTCAGGTGCGTAAAGTGCGGTGCAAAGTACAGGCGGCCTCCTCTTAAGGAGACCTGCCCCAAATGCGGAGGACGAATGATCCTGACGGTGCATGAAGGAAGCGTGCGCAAGTATCTTGAGGTCTCCATGAAGGTAGCAGAGGAGTACGGAGTCAGCGATTACACCAAGCAGAGGCTTCAGCTCTTGAAGATCGAGATTAACTCCATCTTCAAGAATGATAAGGCCAAGCAGACCGGCCTGGCGGATTTCATGTAAAAAAAACATGAATACTATAATTTTATATATCAATCCTATTAAGATACATTATTCTGTAGGAGAAGAAGCTCTGGAGAGATGATTTATGCATAGAAGGGGGATCTTTCTTTCGCTGCTGGCTATGATGCTCGTCGGCCAGGCTCTTTGTGAAGTTGTTCTCATTCCTGCTTCGCAGGATGTTTATATGAATTTTGGAACTGGAAATGAAAGGGTCTATAATCAGACGACCATTCTCGTCTGCGCCATAAATGTCACCGATATCAACGGCACGCGAATAAGCAAATATCCGGGAGACGCGATAATCCAGTTCGATATTTCCAGGCTCAATATTACTGATGACAGTGTGGCCGTACTGGTTCTCAAGGCAGCCTCTATAAAAAAGCAGGATGATACGCCTGCCATGGTTTCCCTGCTACCCATTGAGTCACTATGGAACGAACAATCCGATATCGATACATTCCTGATCAATATTCTCCCTGCCTGGAATATTATCAAAAAGAACGACCTGACCCAAATCAGCAGCAGTAATGATGGAGATCGGATCTTTGCCTTTGATGTCTCCAGGACGCTGAAAGAGGCTGTGGTCAAAGGGAATAGCGTTTCATTCCTTCTGCAGGCAATAGGAAACAGCAGCTACGAGGTGGATTTCTTCTCCCGTGAAAGCGGGCAGGGTCCATGCCTAATAATCATGCCCTATCCGGAGTCAATTCAGTCCACCAAGCCCCTTGATCAGGCCGCCTCTCCGGGCGAGAACGAGACCGGAGAATTGTCAATGGGCAGCAAACCGATCCAGAAGACTATCGGTGTAATGAGCAGAGAGCAATTCCAGCAGAGCATTGACGAATCGCTGAAGGAGAGCCCAAATATATCAGATAGCCGGCCAGATAGCCGGCTGGAGTTCAAAGAGATTGCCTGAGCATCCGACAATTGGCCTTGAAAACGCAAACGGCTAAATAGTTCTGCGGGCAAATAGTCTGCCGTATGGACTCGCATGCAAAAGAAGGGACCCTGGGCCTCGACGAGCTGATGGAGCTGTATGCCCCGATAAAGCCCCAAATCGAGAACAGGCTTTTGGACTTCAGGCAAATCTGGGAGAATGCCAGCGAGGAAGAGCTCTTCCGGGAACTGGCATTTTGTCTGCTCACTCCCCAGTCCAAGG
>CABMDX010000251.1 GCA_902385025.1 uncultured archaeon
AGAGGAAGATAACATGAAGGAAGAAATGCCAGAGAGATGCATATCATGTGGCATTACGCTGACCGGCGTGGGCGGGACGAGGTTCCCCTGCCCAAGCTGTGGCACCGTGATTGCCAGATGCAACCGCTGTAAAAAGCAGAGCAACGTTTATACCTGCAAAGCCTGTGGCTTCTCGGGGCCGTGAGGTTATATAATGGGAGACGCCGCGGTTAGAATGAAGATCATGCCCGAGAGCACTGATATCGACCTGGGCAAGCTCAAAGAGGAGATCAAGAAAGCAGTGCCAGGCTTTGCCAGGCTGCATGCTGTCGAGGAGATGCCCATCGCCTTTGGTCTGAAGGCATTGATAGTGGTAACCATCATGAATGACAAGGGTGGCCACAGCCCTGACGAGATTGAAGCCGCCTTCGGCAAGCTTGCAGGCGTGGAGTCGGTAGTGGTGGAAGAGGTCGGGCTTATTTAGAGCCCATCTTTCTTGCTGAAATCAATACCTTTGGGCTTGTAGATCAGTGGTAGATCGCCGCCTTCGCAAGGCGGAGGCCACGGGTTCAAATCCCGTCAAGTCCATCTATGGCTTGCGATTGGTCCTCAGATCTCCTCAGCAAAGTACTTAAATTTGCATAGAGTATCTTCAACCATGGCGAGAGTCCTCGATCCCTTGGGCAAGTCCAAGAGGCATCCGCTTCTGCCTCGCAGCCATTCGCGAAATGACGGCCTAAATCTGATCGAGATGGAGCTAGGTGCCGCCAAAGAGATCCTGGCCGAAGTATTTGGCATCACCGTCCAGGAGGTGGAGGAGATGATAAGGCAGCGCAGTGAGGAGAGGATGCTTTGGCCGGAGAGGTTCTGGCTGGTGGATTGAGGCCCAAAGAGATCATTGCCGATCATGGCAGGCGACTCTTCGCAGATAAGACGGTAAGGATGCCGCTTATCGATGCCATGCTTTCGGACTCTACACTCTTGAGAGAACAAGATGAAATGATCGGAGCTTTAGAGGTGATGAGGTCGGATCTCATCCAGAAGCAAAAAATAAGCCCTGAGCCAGGGCTAAAACGAATAGATGATGATATCGTCCGGCTCAAGGCAAAGACTGGCCTGGAGAATTGATTTGTTCTGGTGATCTTCCCATGTCCGGCAATACGTTTGGCACCCTGTTTCGCATCACCTCCTGGGGCGAGTCGCACGGCAGAGCTGTGGGCGTGGTGGTGGACGGCTGCCCGGCAGGCTTGCGTCTCGCTGCAGAAGATATTCAGAAAGAGCTGGACCGCAGGCGTCCCGGCCAGAGCCGGGCCTCTACAGCGCGTCAAGAGGCGGATCAGGTGGAGGTCTTGTCGGGCATCTTCGAGGGCAAGACCACCGGTACGCCGATCTCGCTCCTGGTCTGGAACAAAGATGCCGACTCATCCGCCTATGATGCTCTTCGAGATACCCCTCGGCCGGGTCATGCCGACTACACCTACCAGGCCAAGTACGGCCTTCGCGATCATCGGGGCGGTGGCCGGGCTTCGGCGCGGGAGACCGTTGGCCGGGTGGCCGCCGGAGCCATCGCTAAAAAGTTTCTCGCCCAGGAGGGAATTGAGATCGCAGCTTGGGTGGCAGAGCTGGGCGGGATTTTGGCCAACATCGAATCCTCGGATATCCTGGAGATCAAGGCCAGAGCGGAATCCAATCCGGTTCGCTGTCCAGACCTATCCGCGGCTGAAAAGATGCTCCAGCTCTTAGATCAAGTCCGACAAGAGGGCGACAGCCTCGGCGGCATAGTAGTAGTAACCGCAAAAGGTGTACCTGCTGGCCTTGGCGAGCCGGTCTTCGACAAGCTGAATGCCGACCTGGCCAAGGCCCTGATGAGCCTTGGTGCCGTGAAGGCAGTGGAGATAGGCGCGGGATTGGAGAGCGCCCGAATGCGAGGAAGCGAGATGAACGATTCACTGGCCATCCGAGACGGCAGGATCGAGTTCGAGACCAACAATGCGGGAGGAATCCTGGGGGGCATCTCCACGGGCGCTCCAATCGTATGCAGGATTGCGGTGAAGCCGACTCCTTCCATCGCCAGGCGACAGCGCACCGTCGATCTTGTCAAGGGCGAGGCCGCAGAGATCGAGATCAGAGGAAGGCACGATCCAGCCATCCCGCCCAGGATTGTGCCCGTGGCCGAGGCCATGGTGGCTTTGGTCCTGGCGGATCACCTTCTCCGGCGGGGGGGACTGCAAGCCTCTGATTTATATCTGTAAGCATAAGGTTTTGTTATATGCCTAAGGAGTTCCGCAGCCTCATCATGCTGGAGGAAGCCAGATCAATAGTTCTCGACCATGCTCCCAGGCCGGTTGAGGAGGCCGTACCTCTGGAATGCGCCAGGGGTGCGGTTCTGGCTGAGAAGATCACCTCCGCCGTGGATGTTCCGGGCTTTTCGCGCGCCTCCATGGACGGCTACGCTGTCAATGCTGAGGATACCCTTCTGTCCAGAGAGGACAGGCCAGTGCGCCTGCGGCTCGCAGGCAGCGTCCCCATGGGCGCGTTCGCGGACGTCCAGGTCGCCAAGGGCGAGGCAGTCGAGGTCTCCACAGGATCCATGATGCCCGCAGCGGCGGATGCGGTGGTCATGATCGAGTACTCCCAGCTTGAGGGCGACGAGATCTTGATCCGCAGGCCGGTTTATGCCGGAGAGAATGTGCAGCCTGCGGGCAGCGACA
>CABMDX010000252.1 GCA_902385025.1 uncultured archaeon
AAGCCTCGATGCCTTATCGTCGCTCCAGTCATTGTAGACCTCCATCAGAATCTTCCACAAGGCTTTAGAGCTCATCAATTCGTAAAAGGTGGGAAATTCATAAATACTTTCTCGAAGCTTGCTCATTATATAAAAAAGTGATTTTGGTTCTGCAACAAAGGATTGCATTATCCATTAAGGATTTTTGAAAGGATTTCATTTACCTTAGCATCGTATATCTCTTTAGGTATCCTTCCTTTTTCAAACTGCTCCTTTAATAATTCAAGCTGATCTTCCATTTTTTTCTTTGAGTCGTCTCTTCCGGTTGCGTAGATTTGCTTTGCCCTCAAATCGCGTTCTTCTTTCGTAATCTTTCCGGCCCTGAGTAAATTATCCAATTTATTCAGCTCCAGCAATTGCTCGAAGCCGAACACAATCTTCTTACCACTTGGATCATGTATTGCAACAGCATCCCGGTAATTTCGCCAGAAGTTTCTTGCTATGGCCAACAAGAGCAAAGGATCTGGGATGATGTATTTGTTCTCCCCCAATTTTTGCTTGTACCTATCTTTCCATTGTTCTCGAGTAATTCCCATATTTTTTATCGTGTCATCTATAAAATCAGCCGCTGAGAATAGCATGCCCTCCGGTCCAAATTGTTTCTCGTACTTTTTTACCTTTTCTTCGTCAACCTCCCAATCGAGGGTATCTTCTGGAAGTTTACCATCAATCTTTTTTATGAAATCGAAGATTTCTGTCTCGGGATTTTGGAACCAGACACCACGTGGAATTTTAAGTTCTACCCCATTAAATTTACAAAGCCCTCCTAGCCAATCTCCACTCTCATCTGGTCCAATCTCAACTTGTTGTCCACAACAGTTACATGTCGCCGAATCTGGCATAGTCGACCTCCATATAGTAATAGCTTTTTCATGATTTTAAATTATCGGTTATATCCGTGGTGGTCGAAAAATTAATCAAAAGAGACTCTTTCCCAACATGAAAGCGATAAGGTGCAAAATATCCACCATGCGAACTCCAGGAAGCAAAGGCAGAACATAGCAAGATGTATGATCAAGTGCAAAAGAAAGGGCCGGACTATCAACCAGCCCTTTTGCTGAATGAAAGGGCATTCACCAATAAACTATCTCTGCCACAGCCAAGAAGAAGCCAAGGCTAAAAGGTGGTAGCGGTTCTGGAAATGAAGCCGCCTTAAAACCAGAAGGACAAGGCCCTCTAGGAGTTGGTTGGCCTCAAGCGCATAAGCCGAGCCTTAAGTCTCTGACGTAAAATCAAAGATCCACGATGGCGCTATCTGATACGGTTATCACGACCCAAGCTGTCGCAAATCCCAGGGCATCTTGCTTGCCATTGCTTCGATGTACTCCTCCTTGGATCTGCCACGGTTCTCTTTTAGGGCCGTCCTCATCTGAGAGCCCTGATCCTTCAGCCAGTCGAATTTGCTGCAGGAATCAAGATCAGTGCAGGAGCTGCAGAGCTCATAGCCCCTCTCCCGGGCACAGATCCTGATGGTGCAGTCCGGAGGACCTCCGCCGTTCTCGCATCCTGCGCAGCAGGCATATCGTGTCATCCAGTCCAAGGCTCGATCAACCTGAGCCCAATCTATCTCTTTTCCTTCAGGAACAAAAGGCGACCATTCCGCAATTTTGCAGTCTTTTATGAACTGCTTGGTCCTGCCCGCTGACTCGGCCACAGTGCCGCTCCCAAGTGGGCAGGTACTGCAGATGATCCCGCAAGGTCCGCATTGGCTTTCGATGCCCTTTGATGCCTCGTTCATAGAATGGCTTTATTTTGCTCTGCATTATTTATAATCATTCTTCAAGTCTCTATTGTCTTGTTGTCGCGGTTAGGAAATCGGAGGCCAGGGTCCTGGATTTGACACAGCGGGAATGGGAGGCTGGATTACAGCCCATTCTTGGAGCCATCTTTCTGCTGGTGATCAATTGACAGGACCCGAGAGGCGTATTGAGTTCACGCGAACATGCGGAGAAAATGGGGGCCCACCCAAAGGATATATCAAGTACATATCATCAGGATAATCGTACACGCCATTGCCGTTTACGTCAAAGTATTTGATGAGATTGAATATCGGATTTGTCGGAAGTGGCTGCAGCAAAGCCCAAGGCTTATAATGATCCGGGTCAAAATCAATTACCTTTGATCCAGGGACATGGCCGGTGACGTTTGTCAATCTGACATCATTGGTAACAATGTTGGGCGCAGCAACTCTATGGAAATAGACAGGATCTTTCAGGTCGAATGCCGTGCTGCCAAAGAGATCCAGAAAAACAATATAGTGTCCCACAATGGGAAAAGGAGCAAGGGGCATATCAATATCTTTATCGTTGGCGGTAACCTTTGTACCGGCTGCATAGCATTCAAAGGGAGTGATGCGCACATCATTTGACGTCACAACGACGGCCGGGAGCCTTATTAGATACAAGACATCACCTTCGTCATAGATGCCAGGATTGGGGCCAATGTCCCAATACCTAATATCAGCGAATGGAAAATCGTAAAGCGCTCTTCCGATATCGCTATCTTGGGCCAATACTTTGGTTCCGAACTCATATTCCGATGCGCCCGTCAAGCCGAGAATGAGCAATAAAGCTACGGCTAGCCCTAATAATCTCATGGATTCGATCATTTTCTACTCCCCTTGACCATTCTGTTACATCGATTTTGCTGTATCATCTGAATTCCTTGTCGCATTCTCCCGCTCTTCAATCCCATCCTGAAGAAATCCTACATGGCGGGACCGGAAAGCCGAACGTCATTGATGGATACCGTCCCGAAGGATGATGAGCCTCCGAAGGAGATATGCAAGTAAACGTCATCAGGAGAATCATATAGACCATTGCCGTTTGCATCATAGTACCTTATGGCAGCATAGTCTTCGCTCTTTTGCGGGAAGCTGACCAGAATCGGCAATGCAACCAGGCTATTCTGATCTGGATCGAAATTAAGCACCTTTGTTCCGGCAGCAAACCCCCCGATTGAGGTCAATCTGATATCGCTGGTTTTGATTAAATCCGATGCTGCATTGATGCTCTCCTCAGCACTGATAATCCTTTTTGGGTCTAATTCACCCACTGAATTTGATCTTATCATATCTGCGGACTCTGCATCTGACTCTATGGCATTCGATCCATCTGCCTTCTGTGCATATCCTGGATTGCCTCCAAGATTTTGCGAATCTTGGATCAAGGAAGTCTTTGGCAACAACGCACTCTGATTGGGGAGAGCTTCCACACATAAAGTGCTCTGACAGGCAGATGCCTGCATGCATGGATCATCCTCATTGGGAACAATCTTTACCAAGAGTGTACCTAGCACATGATAATAATATGCGCTATCGCAGCGGATCAACTCTATTGGCCGATCGCTGCAAATTCCGGCAACAGATGGGGCACAATCCATGCGGTAATCTGTCACGACCAAGTTGAATTTATCCGAATATGTTAAGCAAATGGCCCCTTGGGGAAGACCACTGCAGGAGCCGGAGAAGGAGAGCCGGTTGGAGAACCCGTCCTGTGAGCATATATTGCTTTGACATCTGTTGGAAATACATCCCTGAGCCAGGGAAACTCTTGATTGATTACCAGCC
>CABMDX010000253.1 GCA_902385025.1 uncultured archaeon
GAAATTGATTCCAGAATATTTCCGGGAGCCATTACCGTCGAATATCCGGCAGGCAACCTCACAATGGACCAGGTTCCAGACAGCATCCGAGCCAGCTATGAAATCAACTTATCTACCGAAGAGGGATCTGCACAGAACATCTCCACCACACTGGAGGCTCTTGACGGAAAGGGTCATGCATTTCTATGGAATCAGACCTTCGCAAGCTTTTCCCTGGCAATGCCGATCCAGGATCTGACCGGCGATGGCAGGGATGAGCTTATAATCTACACCATGAGCCAGGATGGAGACAATACAGGCAGTAATATCGCTCAAAGCATTGAAATTCTTTCCGGCGCAAATGGACTGACGCTCTGGAAGAAATCCGTTGATGGCGGTCTGGCCTATGCCATGGTCGGGCCTGACCTGACAGGAGACGGAAAGAAGGATCTTCTGATCTACAGCCTTGGAGACCCGTCTCAGCCATCAGTGCAGGCTGTGCAGGGCGACAACGGCAAGCATCTTTGGAGCACGAAGGAGATGTTGATCATCCCATCCTGAAGATCGCAAGCAAAATGCAAAAACAAACTTGTATATATTTTCCAGGAGATCAATCTGACAGAAAGAGTACTCCTGCAATCCTGGGAAGAGGACCCCAAAACCTTTTAACCAGGATATTCATAGTAAGAAGGTTATCACAATGCTCAAACATAGACAGGAGGTGTATTTGATGCCATACGAGAGCATAAACGAGCTGCCCAAGAGCGTGCGAAATCTGCCCAGCCGCGCCAAGATTATTTACATGAAAGCCTACAACAGCTTCTGGGAAGAAAGCGACGACGCAAATGATGCAGCACGCGAGAAGGCATCTCACGAAGCAGCCTGGTCGGCCGTGAAAGAACAGTACGAGAAGGACGACGAGACTGGCGAGTGGGTAAAGGTCGGAGAAATGGCGGGAAAACGCTCGCGCCATGTCATAAGGCACCGCAAGAGCAGGCCCAGTGGGACAGCCTCGGTCGTCAAGGCGCATGCATGAATCCCAAGATCCTATGCTGATGAGGAACTGAGCCAGGAAAGACTCGATAGCTCCTCTTCAGCCATCTTGCAATAATTCTTGAGAACGTTCTTATCATAATATATTTGTATATATAACTTACATCTTATTATAGATCCGCCATCCTATTATCAGTTTAGATATTCGCATCAATCTGCGGATAAGTTGCGACGCTCAGATATTACGGCACAACTATATATCCTCGCGGCAGTACTTGTAGTATTCGGTTTGCTGCCTGAGGCCCAAAAGACTGAAAGCAGCGCACACCTTAACCCAAACAAAGGGGCCAGTATCTGTATCCCCTTTTGTTAAGAAAACCACATACGACAAATAGCATTTGGGTAATCTGTTGGTCACAAGGAGTCAGAAAAAATGTCCAAAGACATTCTGGAAAAGGGCGCCATTGTGCAGAGGGACAAAGAGACTTTTGCCATAGCACCGCATATTGCAGGCGGCATAATCGATCCTGCAGGCTTGCGAAGGATCGCGGATGTTGCCGAGAAGTATCACGCCAAGGTCCTCAAAATAACATCGGCACAGAGGATCGCCCTGGTTGGAATCGATCCCAAGGACATCGATGAGGCGTGGAAGGATCTGGGCATGAAGCCTGGAGCTGCCATTGGCCTATGTGTCCGAAGCGTCAAGATCTGTCCGGGTACAACCTTCTGCAAACGCGGCCAGCAGGATGCCGTGGGCGTTGGCCTGAAGCTGGATGAGATATATCACGGAATGTCCCTCCCCTGGAAATTCAAGATCGGTGTTTCAGGATGTGCCAACTCCTGTGCCGAGCCAGCCGTAAAGGACATCGGCCTGATCGGCACCTCAAAGGGATGGAAGCTTCTGGTAGGAGGAAGCGCAGGAGTCCGGCCGAGAATTGGGCAGATGCTGGCAGAGAATCTCTCAGATGAAGAAGCCCTAAAGCTCATCGAAAAAATAATAAATTATTATCGAGATCATGCCAAGAAGCAGCGCCTAGGCGAATTCATCGATGAGATCAGCTTTGCCAGGTTCAAGCAGGAAGTCCTACCTTAATGGCCAGAATCTTGCTTTACCCTATTTTTTGATCAAAAGCTGACTCTGCTATGGATAGATTTGCCACTAGTGCCAGATAGAACTTAATGCAGTCCGGTTCTTCCTTGAATCAGGACCTCAAGGCCCATATCCATAGGCGTAGCTCGGCAAGTAGTAGTAATTATATCCATTCTGGTAGCTGTAGGGCATGTATGAGGGCGAGTAAATGGTATCCCCATAGAGAAAGTTGTAAGCCTCATTCATCCACGCAGACTGCTCATAGTAGGCCCGGCCCGGGCAGGTTCCCCTGTAAAATGATAACAAATCACAATAAGTGCCATCCGGGAAATAGCAGTACCCGCCAGAAGGAGTGCCGCCACAACTTGCACAATAGGCCTCAAGCGTATTTCTTGCTGCATACGATCCACTCCCCGCCATTCCTGTAGCCATGGCAGGCCCAGCGAGCATCACAAACAGGAACACCAGCACCAAGGATGCTATAATCTTCATAATATTTCTCCCCAAAAATCTATTTTAATATAGTGCGCCCAATCTATGAATGCCTTTTGGTCGATGACGAAAAAAGATACTTGCCCCAGGGAAATTCCAGGGGCTTGGTTATTATTATTGAAAGGTTTAAGCGGTCGTATTTTCAGGAGCTGCGACCGGAGCGACCTCAGTGGCATTGGCCGGTGCTTCTGTGGCATTGGCTGGAGCCGTCATATTCTCATCTGCGACGACGGGCGCAATCTGATTTGCAAATACCAGGTTGGCGATATTCTCGTTGCTGATGGTCACTGCAGTCTTGCCCTCGGCTGGGGAAATAAGCTTCCATCCCATCTGGAGAACCTCGGAGACTGTGTACTCTCCAGCAGCAAGATCAGCAAAGGAGAACTTGCCATCTGCACCAGTGGTAGCGGTCTTTAGAATGGTCCCTGCAGGCTGCTCCAGGTTCACGGTCCAGTCGGCAAGTCCGGTCTCATTGTTATCCATAGCTCCGCTTGCATCGGAATCATTGAATACAATTCCTTCGATGGTGAACTTGGGTGCTGGTGCAGCTTCAGTTGTGGCGTTTGTTGCCTCTGTTGTTGCAGCCGGTGTGGTGCTGGCAGCCTCAGTCGTGGTGACGGGTGCTGCAGCGGCTTCGGCGGCCTTTGCATTCTTGGCAACAGAGCCGAGCAAGGCTGCTTCCTTCTGGATCTTCTCTCCCTCAGCCACGGCATTATCTACTCCGATGACCTTCGCAGAATAGGAAACTCTGCCACCCTCTTTGAATGAATAGGGAACCTTTGTGCTCTGGACACCGGACGATTTTAACGTATACTTATTTACCAACATATCAGATGTCACATTATGAGCAGGCACTCCCGAACTGAAGCTGTAGTTGACCTTTGCTCCGGATTCTGCGGTGTAGGACTGATTTCCTGCAGACTGATTAGTGTACCCCAAGGCAGGCGAAAAGATTATAGCTGCTATCATGAGGGCCACGGTGATAGCCAAAACTTTCCTCATATTGAATACCTCCTATTCCTCTAGCGCATAGCACTTATGACTGTAGCTTGAACATCCTCCCTTTTGAGAAGAATTGTCGTGAAGTCTAGTTATTCTTCATATAAATAGACTTTCGTGTCCAAAGATTACTATGAGGAGGCGGCAATTGCATTTATCTTTTTTGCCCCCTTTCCCGAGCCCGGCGAAGAGTGATCTTTGCCCTTGCGGCGCATCTTTGAAATTCGCAGGCTTGGTGCCCGTATCCATTTATATAATCAGTGGAGGATTCCTATAAACCCAGAATCTTTATAAGTATCGAAAAATATATATACTAATAAAACTATTGATTGTTATGAATTCATTTGTTGGGTGGGCATTTAAAACTGCGAGAGAGAAGAA
>CABMDX010000254.1 GCA_902385025.1 uncultured archaeon
GACAATAGGCTAGTAAACCTGGATGTCAAAGGGGAAGGCATCCACAGCTACGACCTGCGCCTCGTCTCCATAAAAAGGGACGAGAATCCGATGTATATGAACGCAATCCCCAGCAAGGCTTTTGCTGAGATTGCCATTTCCAAGGACGATGTATTCGCTTTTCAGAAGGACTTCCTGGCATATTGCGAGACCGTGAGGCAACAGAATCTGCCAGAAGAGAACATGACCTTTGAAGTGCAATTGCTGAGGGGAGAGACTATCGAAGCTCTGGACCAGAGCTCGACTGATAACATCCTGAGCCTCCTCAAGCTCCTGCCTCACGGCCCGATCAAAATGATTCCTACAAAGCCTGACCTGGTTGAGACATCTACGAACCTTGGAGATATCGAAATTCAGGGAGATCAGGTAATAATCAAATCCTCTAACCGCAGCTCCGATGACGAGTCAATGGAGACCTTGAAGAAGATTCAGAAGAATATAGGGAGCATATTTGGGTTTGGCGTCTCTTACGGCGATAAATATCCATCATGGCAGCCGTACGAAGACTCCAAACTGCTGTCACTTGCCAAAGAGGTCTATGCAGATTTATATGGAAATGAATTCAAATCCACTGTGATTCATGCGGGACTTGAATGCAGCTATATTGTGGATAAATATGGGAAAACAAAGGAGTGCATCTCTATAGGCCCGACAATCAAGAACCCGCATACAGGTGCAGAGCGGCTTCAAGCGTCTACCGTAGTGGATTTCTACAATGCGGTGGCGAATTTGCTCATAAAGATCTTTGCGAAATAGATGGGGCCGGTGCATTTCTGCCCGTGTCAAAACCTTTCTGGGCAGAATAATTTGTTTTTTAAAAATTTCTGTTTAAAGAAAATTAAGCAAGCAATCCTATGCTTCCTCAAAGTCTCAGTATAAGAAAATACATCTGGATGCATTTAAAAAAATTTAAACCTAAATATTGGCTAATTGCTTTTTCCTTATTCTCATGAAGTTCAAATTGATTGATTTGCTCTCTTGTTGAGTCCTTTCCGGAAAGCTTCTGCTAATTTCAATTGATTCTGGCGCTTTTCAATGTGCAGATGAGAGACTGGTTGAACGCAAAGGCCGTAACCACCATTTTACTGGCCTTTTGAGCTGGGTACCTGTATCCAAACCAAATAAACGAAAATGGCAACCATTAGTAATACGAATCCCAGCAGCAGCGCTAGATGTGCATAGTGCAAATTTCTGCTTTTATAATCAATTGCCTCCGAATACATCTTGCGGATAAGGTCCGGCGAGTTGAGGATAGTGAGGCGTTTCACTGGCACCAGGACACAAATGGCAAAGCTTAAGCTGATCAGCCATATTAAAATGGGACCTGCAAATAGAGCTACCAGGGCAAACAATTGGCTTCCAATGAAGTTCTGTGCTCCAAGAGCCTTTTTGAGATCGCTAAAAGATATAGCTGCAAAGTAAATGCCCTGGAGGAGGCTTGTGATTGTTATGAGCTGCTTGGCGGCTTCCTCTTGCCTGCCAACAGCTTCCTTTGTTGCGTCATGGCCCACCTGCAACCAAAAGGAGTCCTCATTTGTTAGACCCCCTCCACTGGCAATAGGAATTTTGCTGCTGCTATTGACGATTTTTATATTCCTCCTTCGGGCCTCTCTGTTCAAATTACTCTGGCGCCAGAGGGACTCCAAATCCGACTTTTTCCAACCTTACTTTCTTTACCCATACCGCGTTGTCCATATTGCAAAAGGGGCATTTTACTATGAATGAATTTGCGCCTGGCTCAAAGGGCTCTGCCAATACTCCCTCTGGTGCAGAGCGCCAAAAGAAAATTCCAAGGGGAGCGGTGCAATTCGGATTATAGCATTTTATTCCCAATTCCATGAAAACCACCGATTTCTTTTTTAAGATAGCAGATTTTTCTGTCTCTTATATCGTATGGTAAATTCCCAGCTTCTATGAATGGCTCAACCTGAAAATTCAGGCAAGACCATCTGATATCCAAGAAGCATATCAATTCTTTAAAAGTTATTATCTCAAACCTATATATTTCTTATGTTAAATCCGAGAAAATTTAGAGACAGAATTCCTTCCAGATGGTCACTCCTGGACGAATTCTACAATTCCAGCAACTGATCGTCCTCTCCTACCACAATTTCCCCATAGCCCTCCACGTCTGCCACTGCCGCTCTCCTCATCTGGACGCTCGTATATCTTCCGGCATCGAAGTGAGTAAGCGCGAGACGGCCAGCCCCTGCCTGCCGGGCTATATCTGCCGCGCTCTGCGGGTTTAAGTGAGGCCAGGCAGGATTTTCCTCGCCCGGAAGGTGAGCGCACTCTGCGATGAGCAGGTCTGCATGCTCGGCCAGAAGAACCGCATTCTCGCAGACACCCGTATCCGGACAGTAGGAGATGATCTTGCCATCCAGATCAATGCGATATCCAAGGCATGGCGAGGCATGCACCAGGAAGCGGCACTCCAGGGGAAAAGGCAGCTTGTAAGGCCCCTCCGAGAGTTCATGCACCTCGACAGGATATGGGAGACAGGAAAGCGGAACCGTGAAGGGCTTGGCAAGAATGGTATCCAACACCTTCTTTGTGCCCTTCTGGCCGTAGATATGCAGCCCCTGGGCGAAGCGGAACTTGCTGAGAATATGCAGCCCTTCGATGTGGTCGAGGTGGAAGTGGCTGAGAAATAGATAGACGGGCAGGTCGTCGTGGATGTAGCGGTCGAGCTTGTGGATGCCGTTGCCTGCGTCGAGGATGATGTGGTACTTGTCGGAATTGATGAGGGTGCAGATGGTATTGCCGGTAGGGCTGTCGTACCAGCCGTTAGTGCCGAGAAAGATTATTTGCATGCTAATTCTCCCGAGGTGCAAGGCTTTTTACTTTGTAAGTCAAACAGCGCACCCCGCAGCGAGCTGCGGGGCATGTTCGCGCCGTTTGTAATCAGCCGAAATCCAGCAAATTCATCTGCTTATAATCTTCCTTCTCTTCAGGGGTTCCCTGCGTTTCAACATAA
>CABMDX010000255.1 GCA_902385025.1 uncultured archaeon
GCGGCAGGGCTATTGCCGCCTTCCACAGCATGCTCATCTTCAAGATCATCGGCAAGAAGAATGCCAAAGACTCGCTGCTGCGCACTCCAAAAGAAGAGGATCCTATCCAGATCGATGATCTGTGCAGCGCCTTCAAGGAGATCAACATCGACAATTACAAGGAGCATTACCACGATGCCCTGCAGTACAGGGATGAGCTTTACGATTCCTTCAACCTTGGCAATATCGGATTGGAGGAGCGGGCCAAGGGCGAGACGCTCTTCTGGATGGTCTGCAAGAAGGCTGCCTTTCTGGCCAAGCAAGACGAGGATGAGTCTGATGAGTTTCAGGAGCTTAAGAAGCTTGTCAGCCAGAAGTACATAGGCAACTTCTCGCTCTTTCAGTCAGTGCCGGACATGTGGGGCGTGGAGCAGATATTTCCCACGATTCCGCTGCACCGCCTGAATGAGATGCCCTGCGAGAGGGGCAGGATTGTAGATATCACCTGCGACTCGGATGGCGAGATCAAGCGCTATGCAGGAGACAGCGAAGGCCGGGAGTACCAGGATATGCACACCCTCATGGAGAACGAGGACTATTACCTCGGCATATTCCTGCTCGGCGCATACCAGGATACGCTGGGAGACTTCCATAACCTGCTCGGCTGCGCCCATGAGGTACATGTCATGGTCGAAGAAGGAGACTCGTACATCTGCCAGAAGGTGGAGGGAGATACCTGCAGAAAGCTGCTGGACTTCTTCAACTACGAGACCAAGGACTATATCTGGGAGATCATGGACCGTTGCGTGGCCAAGAAGGAGACCGTTCGCAAAAAGGAGCTTGAGCAGATTGAGGCGCAGCTTAACAAGACGCTGAAAGGCTACACTTACTTCATCACCAAGCCCAGTGGTCCGGCGAGGGGGAAGGAGATCGAGAAGATCCGCGGTGTTGTGGCAAAAGAGTGAGCTGGTGGCATAACAAGGGCGGCGGCATTGCATAGTATCTCATGAACTGATGCAGGTCAATAGAACGCTCTTGCAGCAAATATTTTGAAAATACGAAATAATAAAAGCTGGGGGAAGCCAGATTCTTCATCTGGCTCGATACAGTTTTTAATTTTATGGTTTTATGCGGTGGTCTTGCTTCTGGCAATGTACTTGATGAGCTCCGGGCCCAGTCTCGCCCTCTTTTGAATCTGGGTAGCAACGTCGTCCATAGTGGCGCCGCTTGCGGCAAGAGCATGGATCTCATCTGTCGTGGTTTCATCAACTGTGAAGTACTCATCCAGGTCCTTTCTGTGGCCCCATACATCTCCTTCAAGTAGCTCGATGCCCTGCATGTCCAGGAATACCTGGATGGCATTGGACATGGTCTTGCGGTAGGAGGGTGGAACCTGAATCATTCGGAGTCTTGGGCATCTCTGCATCAAGTTGAGGAAGTCCACATTGCTGGCCCGGAAGGCCAGATGAACCGTCTTTTCATTGGGATTAAGATTTGGGATCTCGTTTCTTGCGCTGACAACTCTAAGTCTCATCTAATCACTCCATCCCTTACAACGCCTTTATATTATTAATAGACACTTCCACTGCACACTTCTGTATAAATCGATTTCAAGAGATTCAAATATCGGATTAAAATTAGTTTATCTGTCTATTTCCTCGGCGGGAGGTGCCTCTCTATTTTCTGCCATCCAGGAGTCCAGGTGCCTCAATTGACCTGCATAATTCATATCCAAGAAAATCCGACCGTCGCCTGAAGGCCTGCGCATATCAGATCCGCGGCAATTTGTGTGATAGGGCTTGTCGGCCTTTTCAAAAAAAGTCTCTTGCGGATGGTGGATAGATGGGTTTGTTGTCGAAGTGTACCCTTGAAGCAAGCCTCTCTCAACCTGGGAAAAAATATAAACCGCTCCTGTTTAATCTGGCCCTATCCATCGCTGGCCTTTTGTCCAAAATGTCGTCGCGAATTCTGCTGAATAGACGGTTCGGGCCAGAAATGGAGATAGATGTGGGTAATGACGTGTACTCCGGAGGAGGATATCAGTTCTGACACGGATGCAGGTGTGGGTATGGATGCAACTATACGGTGGTTTCTTTCAGATCCTTCTCTGCCACAAGCCATTTTGTTCTCCGCTACTGATATTCGCAAACCGTCTAATGCAATCTATTTATTGAAAGAAATATCTCCTGATTTTATGATTCCTGGACCGCGACAGTTCCCTGAATTTTTATACAAATATTTAATTGTATTAAAAATTTTTATATTTTTGCTACAGCAATCGGCTATTGCTTCCCATCAGGTTTATATAATTCATCCGTGGTTGTGCAGGAGAATCAGGTTTCAGGGAGAATAGTAGGATGGTCCCTGAGATGCTGGATGATTGCCTTTTGGAGCCGCTCAGGGCAATTGGATCGAAGTGCCAAAAGCAAAAGATAAGAGATCCGGGCAAGATAATAATGATTCAAACGGACCATAATGACTTGAGGGGCGAAGAGGTTTTAAATAAGAGGGACCGTATAGGAGAAGATCTTCATGGGCAGGGTTAAGCTTACAGACACGGTTTTTAGAGATGCTCACCAGTCTCTCCTGGCCACCAGGATGAGAACCCGAGACATGCTCCCCATTGCGGAGAAGATGGACCAGGTTGGATTCTTCTCTTTGGAAGTGTGGGGCGGAGCGACATTCGATACCTGCATTAGGTATCTGAATGAAGACCCGTGGGAGAGGCTTCGGGCGCTGAAGAAGGCCATGCCAAACACTCCGATGCAGATGCTGCTTCGCGGACAGAATCTGGTCGGATACAGACATTATGCCGACGATGTTGTGGATAGATTTGTGGAGAAGGCGGCCACAAACGGCGTCGATATCTTCAGGATCTTCGATGCCGTGAACGACATCCGCAACATGGAGCGATCGATCAGAGCAGCCAAGAAAATGGAAAAGCACGTGCAGGGCGGAATCAGCTATACATTGAGCCCGGTGCACACTAACGAGCAGTTCGCCTTGTTTTCGGTTAAGCTGGCAGAGCTGGGCTGCGATTCCATCTGCATCAAGGATATGGCGGGATTGATCACCCCTCAGAATGCCTACGACCTGATCCGGGAGATCAAGAAGGAGGTCAGCCTCACCATAAATCTTCACACTCACTGCACCAGCGGCATGGCGCAGATGAGCTACTTCCATGCGGTCGAAGCAGGTGTGGACATCCTGGATACTGCCATCTCACCCCTTTCTGGCGGCACCTCTCAGC
>CABMDX010000256.1 GCA_902385025.1 uncultured archaeon
GGCCAGCGACTTAGCAATCAATCGTCCCGCGAACTCCCTGCAATGCTCCTGGAATCAATTCATCGGGCATTTCTTTTCGGATAATCATATCAATTCCCTGATACCCAAGGTTATTTGCGGTCGTCAAACTGACGGGAGATCTCACGGCTCCTGTCTATACCCTTTCTCAACGATTGATACAGGCCTTTACCCGAGCTAAGGCTTTCGATGATAGCCTCGGTGATTCCGCCCTTTGTGGCAGTTCTGCGGATGTAATTCTCTCGATCCTCATCCCTTTCGAACTTAGGGAGCACATCTCTTGCCCAGGCGCAAATTTTTGGGAAGTCCGGATACTCTTCTGCCAGGCCAATTGCAGCAGCCCTGATCTCGCCATCATCCCCAATGGCAAGAAGGGCAGCAGGAAGGCAGACACCCACGGTGAATGCATGCATGAGATCCTCTGCGGGCAGCCTGTAGACCTGCATCTCCAGAGCTGCCAGGACTCTGGAGAGAATATCATTATGAGGATAGATTGCTGCGATACCGCGCCTCTCCTGAATGGTATTGGGACTACTGGGCATCATTCTGATGGCATCGGCCCCCAAATGCCTTTTGATCGTATGCGAAGATATGCCCTCCATTCATGAGATCAAAAGCTAATCATTTCTGAAGGAGAGACCTTTAATCTCCTCCAGCGACTGTGTCCTGATGGAGATAAATATAAGACTCGAATCCCTGCAGATCTCATCGTTTTCGGCCAGGCATTCTCCCAGCCCTGCCGCGATTATGCTCTCACGGGAGGAGGCGCTTTTCCCATGGGAAACCCTGAGCTGATCATGGGAAAAGCCGCGGGCCACAAGCTCTGCGGCCAGGGTTCGACCCAGGTGGCCGCAGCCTATAATGCCTATGGTTTCTTTGGAGAGGAAATCGAGAGAGGGAAGGTTCATGTCCGGCAATTCTTTCCTGATTGTGAAGACTTCCGAACTTGATATAGGCATATCGGCATCCATGAGATGTTTTTTATGGGATACTTAGTGCTAATCGCCATTTAATCCTTGCGCATTTGATATTTTTCACATCGATGAGACTGGATGAGAATTATTGGCATAAATCCTTTTGTGAGCCTTGTCAGGTTCCTCTTGAGCATCGAAGGCAACTCACTCCCGAGAGCGCGAGCCCGCGCGTCAGTCCCCGTAGCATTTGCCGGAAGCTGAAAATAATAGGGGCATATTTATCAAAGAATTCTTATCCGGCAAGGAAGCATGTGACTCATACAAAATCTTTAATAACTTAATTTAGCATATTTTTCGTGAGGTTAAATATATGGCAAACGAGTTTGCTATTGTCATTGCAAGCTGGGGCACTTTTTACAATCTGGCGGCATCTGCAGCGTTCACATTGCTTGGACTTCTCTTTGTTGCGGTTTCGCTTAATATGGATTTACTAATGAAGCTCGATAAAAAGGGAGATATTCGCATTCTTGCAAATCAGATATTCAGGAATTTTTTAGAGATAATGGGATTTGGATTTATATTTTTAGTTCCAGATCAAACGCCGTTTTATACCGGAATTCCCCTTATATTTATTGGACTTGTCGAATTGGCCAGAATGGCCAGGAATTTAATGTGGCTAAAAGACTCCAACAACTCCCAACGTCTTATGAATAGACATGCTTTATTTGGGGATCTATTGGTTCCCAATATTGTATGCTATTTGCTGCTTGTCTGGATAGGATTAAGCGTCCTGAATGGGAATACGCAATCGCTCTATTGGATGATTCTGGTTGTCGTATATCTTGCCCTGTCAGCTACGAAAGGCTCATGGAATCTCATGATGCTAATGGCTGAGGCGAAACAACCTGCCAAATGATCATTTGTATGATCCAGCCAATCAGTCAAAACTGCGTCGAAGAACACTGCAACAGAACTGCATAAACGCAGCGACCTTGATATATTGGTAGAGTTTAAAGAAGCTCCAACTCTCCCCAAATATATATCTCTGGAGTGTAGATTGCACAAAATCACTGGCCTCAAGTCGATCTAGTATCTATTCGAGCCCTGAGGGGCGATATAGGGGAGCGAATCCTGCCGTAGTATCATTAGACAAAAATTGATATGGCAAAAATCGCATGAGTGAATAAAATAGAAGAGAATACTATACAGCCAATATTATTGCCATTTTTTGGAGAAGGCTTTCTTGACGATTATGCGGGAAGAAGAATATCGGATCCCCTTATCGCCCTAGTGGAACTCGTTGCCAACTGCTGAGATGCAGGGGCTAGGAATGTCAAAATCGCATGGCCAGATAATATTAAAGGGCAATTCCAGATTATAGATGATGGAACTGAAATGACCGAAGTGGATTTGAGTGCATTTTGCGTGAATTAAATTATTATCTCATTAAAAATCAAGGTGCTGCGGATCTTTAAAGGTGAAAAGAACAGCATACGGCAGGAATGGAAAGGGAAGATATAGCTTATTTTGTTTTTCAGATGATTATTGGTTAGAGACATGGAAAAACAACATTTCTTCCATCTTCGAAGCAAAAAGATGCAGCCCGATCGACCGTGCAACATCACTAAGCAGTATTAAATCCAATAATTTTCGTTTTCATGAATTGAGCTTTGCCTAAAATAGAAGTTAGGTGAGCACGGCAGCGATCTGTATTTCCCGAGAGCTCGCGCATCTGAGTACAGTACAGAACGTGGGCAGGCTTATCTTCTGAGTTCGGAAAGGGTTCAGGAGTCTCCCTGCCGCTATGGCC
>CABMDX010000257.1 GCA_902385025.1 uncultured archaeon
ATTGAGGTGATGGGAATTTTTTCATTGAATTTGCCTCTTCTATCCATTTTGGAGTTCATAATCGATTCTTCAAATTATTCCTTTTCTCATATTCATTATGTTATTCGGCAGTATTATAGGGCCTTCTTTGGATACGTCCCGCCTCAAGTGCATAATTTTGTTTTGGCCCCACAGACTTCCAGATACCTGCGATGCAGTCGATACGATTCATGCAATCCATGATAGGATTTGCATGGGCGGAGCCATTTGCTTCGAGGAACGCCGTATACGTGGTCCCCGCTCCCCTACATCTATCTTTCTGCGGGCTAACACAGAAACCAAAATTTCCGATATCCTTAGGAATTGGGATGCAGTGACTTCTAATACGGGCAGAATATACAACTATACGGGGTTCCACATGCATAAGCTCATCAAAGGCATAAGATATGTCTCACTATATGGGCAAACCATTGGCTATTATATTGCAGCCAAGCGCTATATGATGGGACTTAAACGGTCTGGAATACCATTCACTTGGACGCCGATGGCACGAGGAAATACACGGGATCGGCCTTTAGAGCCGTTTACTGGAAGCCGGATGGGAGATGCAGATCTGGATCCTTTTTGCAATAAACAAATACAATACGATACAGTCATTCTCCATACGCCACCGGACCTTTACCCTTCGTGGATTGAAGTGGAAGGCAACAAACGGATTTTTGGCTATACGGTGTGGGAGACTGACAAATTGCCTGGCCATTGGCCAAAATTGTTGAATCAAGTTGACCACATTCTTGTCCCTTGCGAATGGAATAAGAGAGTATTTGAAGAATGTGGAGTTACGAAGCCAATTGATGTCATTCCCCATATCGCTTGTAATGCAGACACAAGTCCGAGCTGCGACTGCAAATTGCCATGGAACATCGCTCCGTCAGATTTTGTATTCTACACAATTGAGACCTGGACAGCAAGAAAAGCAGTTTGGGATACCATTCAATGCTATTTGGCTACATTTGAAGAAGACGATCCGGTAGTCCTGATTGTTAAAACCACCGGCAAAGCCTATCGAGACTCACCGTTTGTGTTTATACCACACAGAATAGCCAAAATTCTGTCGCGGATATTAAAAGGCTCTAAAAAGGCAATCGAGATTAAAAACCATATTCGCGGCAATGACAATCCTGAGGACTTATTAGGTTCAATTAAGAAGAAGTATAATTCTCCCGCCAGGATAGTGCTGATTACAGACACATTAAGCGAAAACTGCATTCAGGAATTGCATAGTCGTGGGGATTGCTATGTGTCTTTGTGCAGATCAGAGGGATGGGGACTCGGAGCTTTCAAGGCAGCCGAGATTGGCAAGCCCGTAATAATAACGGGATTTGGTGGGCAGCTCGATTTCTTGCCTAACGAATCTGCATATCTGATTGATTATGATCTGGTTTCTGCCAGAGATGACTCGGCCAGACAGAATTTCACGCAAGACCAGAAATGGGCAAAGCCAAGATTGGATCATGCATCAATGCTGATGAGACATGTTTTTGAAAACAGGATAGAAGCAAAAGCACGTGGCGAAGAACTAAAGATATACGTAGCCAAGCATTTCCAGGAAGATAAGGTTATGCAGAAATTTATTCGGGTTTTGGCTCGTTCGTAGTATATGCTAATATTGGTTTAAAATCCATGCGGGTAAGCCATTCAATCATTGCATAATTTGTCCTTTATCATGTCGAAACCATAGCCTGAACGCAGCAGCGAAAATGAGTTCTCAACCAGATTCGCTCGCATAATTGGGTCGCACATTAATCTGATGCACTGCCGTGCAAAATCCTCCGGCATATCTCCGATGAGTATGTGTTGTTCATGTTTTGCCATAATGCCTTCAATTCCAATCGACGTTGAAACGACCGGCTTTCTATAGGCAAAAGCCTCCAGCACCTTGATGCGTGTCCCTCCTCCAGCTCTAATCGGGATAACCACCGCGTCCGAGAGTTCATAAAAGGGTCTCACATCGTCAACAGGCCCAACCAGGTCCACTTCAGGGATTTTCAAGATGTTTGAAGGGATTTTCGTATTGGAGTACTTGCCTACAATCTTAAAGATAAATGGCTTTGAAATATTTGCCCTTATCAGGGGAATTATCTGAGTGCAGAAATAGATAACTGCATCGTCATTTGGGTAATATCCAAATGATCCTATGAATAGAAATGTAAACGGGCCATCATTCATGTCTTTCTTGCCCGCGCAATTTTTAATTTCAGATATATTTATAATGTTTGGAAGGACCTCAATGTGATTGCAATCATATTTTTCATGTATTATACGCTTATCACCGTTTGAACAGACAAAGATCCGCTCGAAGTAGGGAAAGTATTCACGTTCCAGGCATTCATATTGCTTGGCTTCAAATTGCAGTTGTTTTGACATCCTATGATTGCCATTTAGCTTACAGAGTCCACTCATTCGCATCCTTGTGAGGGACTCGATATCATCCAAGTCAAGCTGAATACGCCCTTTAAAATCACCATCAAAAAGAGATTTTATATATGGTGCCATATATATGCGAAATACATGGACCACGTCAAAATGTATTCCAGGAAATGACCGAGCTGCCTCATTTAATCTTCCATCAGTAATGAGCATCAATTCCAGCGGTTTTTCAAATCTTCCAGTAACGAACAGACTCTTAGCTAGCTTTAGCAGGATGTATTTCAAAGGATTTAGTGGCAGCAGTGCAAGGCTATGGATTATTTTCAGCACATCTGAGTCAATGGCAGGAGCCTTGACCCCGGATACAGGGATTATCAACAAATAGACACTGTACCTAATTGATAATGCCATTAAAGCATTAAATGCGCGAATTGAAATGCCAGGTCCCTTCCTGCTGGGTGGCACGGGTGTAATGAATAGAAGCTTTGGCATTTGCATTTATACCTCAATCAGAGTATTGCTTTGATAATTGTTTGTGTAAATATACTTTAACATATTTTGGAATGAATTCAGGAGTTTTTAACATATACAACAAATATTTTATACTGGTTATTCTCTTCAATCCTATCAACGTCATAAAAATTAATCCATTTGTGTAAAATAGATCATCTCTCCCCTGCAACATGCCACTAGATTTTAATTTGCAGAGGTATTTGAGGTAAGAAGATCGAGAATCAACTCTGTGCATATGATTCTTGTCATGAAGACGGTAGAATGCCCCAACTACCATGCTACACTTGAAACGACATCCCTTTGATGCCATGCAAAGCCAAAAATAGGCATCTTCTCCCAAGTCCAGATCTTCTGGAAATCTAATATTTTCCAGGCAGGATTTCCGGATCAGGGCAGTGTGAATTGGAAACGCATAACGCAATAGCTCATAAAAGGGCCTTTGCTCGATGATTCCATAGTCAAAATGACGAACTGGTTTGGCAAAATGCATCCCCGCATTAAACTTATTTTTGTCTGAATACAGTGTCATTCTTTCGGATGCCTTGCGGTCCGAAAGAAGATGCATATAAAGAGAAAATACGATATCAACATCCTCCTTGAACAGATGCAGGCTGGATCTTATCATTTCTGGATGAATCAGATCGTCGTCATCCAGGAAGAGAATTATATCTCCTTTTGCATTATCCAACGCGAAATTCCTTGCGAAAGAGGGGCCTCTGCTCTCATGAAAATGACATATCGCGATTTTTTTATCCAACAATTTTATTTCATCCAGTTGGGGGAGATATTCCTCCTCAGAGCCATCATTCACAATTAAAACCTCATAAACCGGATATGTTTGATCTAGGACCGACCTAACTGCTTGCCTCAGGTAAAGCGGCCTATTTTTTGTTGGGATAATTACCGAGATCCTGGAGAGCATAAGCGACCAATTTTAAATTTATCTCAGGGCATATTATTAATTCCGTGCCAGTTGAAGATCTCATTATCTTGCGGCAAGAAACGTCTCGCAATGATGTTATACGTCGTGTCGATATTTCGTATATAGTCTTCAGTCATCAATCCCCCATGAAAAGAAGAGAAATCCTTGCGCTTCTTTGACCACCAGAGGTGACTCCAGAGATGCATGCTGATAACCCCATTAAAATCGCGGTCATATTCTTCGAACAGCGTACTGATTCCTTTCCTGGTCCACATGTGCTTATAAAAGGTTCTGCTCGGCTCTATGTGAATGAGACTGGGGAATCTCTGGCTCAGTTTTTGTGGGAGGAGAGTCGAATGATTGTTCCAGGATCCATTAAATTCTTTCGACATGGTTTCGAGCCACTTCTTGCCAAATTCAGAGTCTTTTTGAGACATAATAAGAGCATTGCACAAAGAAGGGCTCTTTATATATGATTTTGCAACAAAAATGTCGTTTTCCCGTCCCAGCACAAACTGTTTTGTGAAAAGATAATCTGGAAATTTATTTACGAAAATCGTATCAATGTCCGCATAAATTCCGCCCAGCTCGATCAGCTTTTGCAGTCGAATAAAATCTGAATGATGCGCGTAACGATATTTTTTGCAGGAGCGATTTTTGCCGCGATATGAGAAGTCCGAGATAATCGGATTCAAATCAACATATTGAAGCGTTAAGTGCTTCTTGATCATATCCCAGTATCGCCCGTAAGGCTTGAAATGATAGTAGAAATAAATCTTATCAGGCTGGTTAACCTGACGGCAGGACTCGATGCATAGATAGTGGACGAGGTGAAACGGCTCCTTCTGCTCTTGCAGGCCGAAGATGAAATGGAATTGGTTTGGGATAATAGAATCCGCCATTTTTCAGCTCTCATTGAGGCTTTTAACCAATTTTTCAATTATAAGGGTTTCGTTGAAGTTTCTTTGGATGTATTGAGCCAGTAGTTTTCCTTTTTCGTCTGCCTCGTCTCTGTGCTCAAAAACCGCTCTGATTAATTGAGACGCATGGGCAAGTTCAGGCTCCGCCCAATTCTGATCTTTTGAATAGGATTTGCATGTATTATCTATTACAGGTGACTGATGGCAGTCCACCAGATATGCCAACTCTCTTGGCAGGTATTCTGTCGGCCCTCCATATCCGGTGATAATTACCGGTTTCCCGAATCCTGCTGCATCGAAGGCCCCCAGACCCCAACCCTCTGATCTGCACAGCGAAATGTAACAGTTCCCTAGGCTGTGGAGTCTTAGAATATCCTGGTCGCTTATTTCATCCGTAATGAGCCTCACCCGGGCAGGGTTTCGGTAATTCCTCAAGATCTCTCTAACCGTGTTCTCTGTATGATATAGAAACCGATTGATGATTTTTCTTGTGAAATCTCGCGGCGATGTTTTGATCAATAGAACTACCTCATCGTCTGCTGAAAAGTTTTCCAGATAGCACTGAATAGTTTTCCCGATGGATTTCCTGACGGTCCAGTCTCCAATAGTGTAGAAGACATAATCCGCCTTGTGAATATTATCACAAAAATTATTAAAATCAAAATTCAGTGGCTCTGAAGATCTAATTATATGAGGAATAACATAAATGGGCTTCGTAACGCCCCAATTTTTAAAAACATTCTTGTTCCATTCGGTCGGAACCAGTAATATGTCCGGCATATTGAGAAGCTTAGGCCAATGTTTGGGAATCTTATCCGTTTCCCACACAACATACCCAACCATCCGTTTTCCAGACTCACGCTTTATCCAGTATGGGTAGTATTCTGGAACTAGGTGCATTATAACCGTATCATATTCAATTTTCCGGTTGCAAATCGGATACAAATCAGGATCGTCTACCTCTCTGCCATCGAATGGTTCGTGCTCCATACTCCAATCCTTTCCCTTGATCATG